>NZ_JACETT010000019.1:0-83406 GCF_013912365.1 Thermoactinomyces intermedius | reverse complement strand
TGAATGCCGTGATCACGGCAACCGAAGCCAAAGCGGCGGCCTTGCAAGACTTGAAGGTAACAGATGCCCGCGGAAATCCGGCCACCGGCACCACAACGGATGCGATTCTCATTGCTTCAACCCAGGATCCGGCAAGAAACGATGTGCATGCCTATGCGGGATTGTCCAGCCCTTTGGGAAGTGCTTTGGGAAAAGCCGTCTTTGAGGCGGTGAAAGAAGCCGTGCTGAAAGAAAGATACGGGGAGGAGCGCAGATGACCACGGCTGCCGTTTTGATCCTGGCGTTTCTTTTGGATTGTCTTTTTGCGGATCCGGCAAACCGTTATCATCCGGTGGTGGGCATGGGGAAAGCCATTGCGTGGCTGGACCGCCGCATCCGCTGTTTCGGACGGGAAAGAGGATGGAATGAAAAAGAGGCGGCGTGGAAATGGCGCTGTGCCGGGATGATTTTGCCGCTGGTTGTGGCAGGCGGCGCTTGGCTTTTGACCTTTTTCGGGGTTCAAGGCATGAAGCAGCTCCATCCGGTGGCCGGCCTTTTGTTTGAAGCGGTGCTGGTTTGGCTGACGATGGCTCCGCGCAGTTTGGCTGCGTCGGGAAAAGCCGTTTATTCCGCTTTGGTGGAAAAAAAGATCGGTGAGGCGCGCCGCCGTTTGTCCATGGTGGTCGGAAGAGACACGGATTCATTGGATGAAGGGGAAATTGTGAGAGGGGGTGTGGAAACCATTGCCGAAAATATTGTGGACGCGGTCATATCCCCTCTTTTTTATGCGGCATTGGGAGGCGCGCCGCTGGCCATGGCTTACCGTGCGGCGAATACCCTGGATTCCATGGTCGGATACAAAAACGAGACCTATTTACACCTGGGCTGGGCTTCGGCGAGGCTGGATGATCTGGCCAACTGGATTCCGGCCCGCATATTGATTCCGTTTATGTTGGCGGCCTTCGGTTTGTTGCGGCTGAGCCCGGGCGCGGCTTTTCAGGCATGGAGGCGGGATGCCCGTCAACATCCCAGTCCCAACAGCGGCATTCCCGAGTCCCTGATGGCGGGCGGGCTTCAAATCCGGCTGGGGGGAGTCAATGTTTATTTCGGGAAAAAATCGTTCCGCGCTTACATGGGAAAACCGGTTCAGGATAAAAAACCGGAACACCTCTTGAAGGCGATCCGGGTGATGTGGCTTGCTTCCGGATTGTATCTTTTGGCCCTCTCGGGGGTTTGCTGCGTGATTTTTAAATAGAAATCAATGGCATGTTCTTTTTGAAATCGGGTAAATACTGTAAATGGGACATTATCGACAAGGGGCCAAGCCCATGAAACAGATCCGAAAGATTGAAGAAGCCATCGGGGAAATCATTTTCCACGCCCATCCGGAAAACGAACCGGTCACGATTGAGTATCTTCCCCCCGTATTCAACCTGGTCGGTTACGGCACGGATGCCGTGGTCGTCAGCCATCCCGAATGCAAAGGCCGGGTTTGTAAGGTGTTTGCAGAAGACCGCCTTCACAAAGTGGAGCAAGAGTTTCAAGTGTACCAAAAGTTGAAGGGGTCGCCTTATTTTGCCCGTTGCTACGGCAAAGGGGACAATTATTTGGTTTTGAGTCATGAACAAGGGTTGAACTTGTATCAGTGTTTGTGCGAAGGGATTGAAATCCCGGAGCAGGTGATCATCGATGTGGAACACGCACGTCGTGAAGCGCGTCTCAAAGGGTTGAACCCGCGTGACATTCATTTGAAAAATGTCCTTTTGCAAAAAGGGCGCGGAAAGCTGTTGGATGTTTCCGAGTATATGAAACCGGGGAATGACCGGCGTTGGGATGACCTGGTGGAGGCATATTACGAATTTTATCCGTTGATCCGGGGACGCAAAGTCCCCGTTTGGCTGCTGGAAAGCGTCAAAATGATGTATAACCGCAAAACATCTTCTGCTTTTTCCGTCCGGGAGTTTGGCCGGAAGTTTGTCAGATGGTTGGGAGACACACAATCAGAGGGGAGTGCCGACAAAAATGTTTGAAAATCCTTCGGACGAAATACGGAAAAAACTGCTCCAAGAGGCAAAAAATATTGCGGTTGTGGGTTGTTCGGACAATCCGGCCCGGACCAGTCACATGATTGCGCAAGCTTTGCAAAAGGCAGGCTACCGGATCTTTCCGGTGAATCCCAATTTAACCGGACCGGTGTTGGGGGAAAAACCATACGCTTCTTTGACCGAAATCAAAGAACCGATCGATATTGTCAATGTATTCCGCCGCAGCGAACATGTTTTTCCGGTGGCCAAAGAAGCCGTGGAAGCCGGAGCGAAAGCTCTTTGGCTGCAAGAAGGCGTGATTCATGAAGAAGCGGCGCGTTATGCCGCGGAAAATGGACTGATTGTGGTGATGGATCGCTGCATCAAAGTGGACCACGCCATTTTGTTGGGAACAAACCGGTGAACATCAGGTTGAGCAATCAAGGAGTCCCGACCCGTCCGGGGCTCTTTTCATTTTGTCAATTCACAAAAAATTTGTCGAAAGATATCGTATTTTGATTCTATTTGTGTCATAATATAAAAAACAAGTTGTAAAAAACGGACGGGGTGATGCTCTCATGCAAACCATGAAGCTTTCGCAGTTAGTTCTTGTTGTGTCCCCTGAACTTTACGACTTATTGACGGAAACGGAACGGAATGCGAGTATCATGGTTCACGGGAAGCTCTCAGACATTAACAAAGATGATATGAACCGGATTATCGCCCAAACCATTCAGTATCACCATGAATCTTCGGTTTACCATTGAGATAGATTTTCGGAACAAAAAGGGATTCATCCTGTTGTGGATGAATCCCTTTTTGAATGATTGATGACTGCGGTTATTCGATCGGCTCCATCATTTGTTCATAAGCACGGATGCGATCTTTGACTTCCTCCGGGATCGGCCGGCTTTTGCCGGTTTTGGGATCAATATAAACCACCGCACCCCTTCCGGCGGCCGACAGCGTTTTGTTTTCGCCCGTCACCAATGCATATTCGAAATCGGCACTGCTTCGTCCCAAGCGGGAAATGCGGACCCCGAGCGAAACTTTCTCCCCGAAATGAACTTGTTTTAAATATTGGCATTCCAAGCTGGCGGTGACAATCACGCCTTGTGCAGAGGAGCGCGAGGCATCCAGCAGGCTCTTTGTCAAATCCAGCGCTTCCAGGTAAGCGATCCGTCCGTACTCGAAATAACTGAAATAACTGACATTATTGATGTGCCCGAGTTGGTCCGTATCGGAAAAACGAACTTGGATCGGAGTAAAAAAGCGAAATTTTTCCAGCCATTGTTCCGGCGCCTGGTCCATCCAAGCAATTTTCATCTTCGGTTCCCCCTTGTCCGGAATCCAAAATAAGGAAATGAAAAAAAGATGTGAAAAGGGATGAGGATAATAAATGAGCATTTCTTCATTATAATAAAAATTTGGGTATAAATATATGAAACATTGATAGGATTATGTGAAAAATATTTAAATTAATTGCAGAAATAAAATAGTACTTATGATATACTAAACATGGAATTAATCGGATTATTTTGTTTGTTAGTGAACAAAGTGAACAGATTGATGATGATTGTCATCTTTTCCATGAAATATTCTGCACCGGAAACGGCCAAGACTTTCCCATCATCAAATGGCGGGATGGATATTTTTTGGCATGCGTCAGGGAAGAATTCGGCATTCTTCATGAAAACCCTGGTTTCTCAGCCAGTTTGGCCGGGGTTTGTTTTCTGTCATGAAGTGAATAACGATTCAGTGAGGGTTGATCATAGAACAGATTTCTTGGACTAAGGGGGAAACGAAAGTGGTTGGGCCGATGATTGATGTTGATTTTGTCTGTGAAAATGGAAAAAAAGGACGCTGGCTGGTCACGGGCAGTTACAGGAGAAACCGTTCACGGATCGAAAAAATGATTCAAGACAATCCGCGTGTGGAGGAATATTTGTTGTTGGCGGTTTTGGAAGCCAGAAAAGGCTATTGGAATCGTGCCCAAACCGCCGTGCAAAAGGCGTTGGAACTGGACGGGGATCACGCCGGGGCCAAACTTCTTTTGGCGCAAATTTTGGAAGCCAAAGGAGAACTGCGGGAAGCCGGTGTCATGTATCAGGAATGTTTTCACAGACACCGCCAATTCAGTAAAGGGGCCCGGGAGTATGCCCGTTATTTGATAACCCATACCGATTCGCTGACGCTTGCTCAAAATGTTTTGTTCCACAGTCTGGAATGGAATCCGAAAGACGCGATTGCCCACACGTTGCTGGCTGAAATTTATTTGCTGCGCGGCAAAACGGGACAAGCGTTATTGCACCTCAGATTGGCGGCTCAGTATTATCAGGCGAATCCACTTTATCATCAGCGCAAAGCCAAAGTGTTCATGGAGATGAACCGTTATGACGAAGCGGCCGAGCAATTGAAGCAGGCGCTCCGGATGGACCCCAAAAACAAAATCATCCGCTCCCAGTTTGACATGGTGAAAAAAGCGACGAAAACACCCAAGATTTTCTTCTTTTGGAAAAAGTGGGTAATATGAAAAGCGGTTTAAAATTGAAACAGTTTGAAAACATCTCTCGACATGATATCGACAAAATTCGGGGAGCGTGTTAAAATGTTCGTGTAAGTAAGGTTGACCTTCTTGCTTACGCTACCACGCTTCTTTTAACTCCTTAATCTTGACCCTCTTTCATGTGACCAGGAATCGCCTGGTCTTTTTTCTTTTGTTTTGCATTCGTTATGATGAGAATGACATAAAGAATATACCCTGAAACACACAGGGATGAACACCAAACCGAACGGAAGGATTGAAAAATTCATGACATACCCCCCGCTGTATCTTCAGTTTTTCCGTCATTACCACAACGAAGAGTATTGGGAAGCCCATGAAGTGTTGGAAGAATTGTGGCAAACCCAGCGGCACAATGATTTTTATCACGGGTTGATTCAAATTGCGGCCATCATGCATCAGTTGAAAAGGGGAAAAGTACGCGGAGCCAGAAAGCTGGCTTCCAGTGCCCTCGGTTACCTGAAACCGTTTGTCCCGCAAAAAGACGGCGTGGATGTGGCCGGAGTCGTCCGTTGGTTAAACGAATGTTTGCAAATTCTGCCGGAAGGTGTGGAAAAAATCAGCCGGGAAGAGGTGGACCGGCTGGGCATTTTGCCGTGCAAGTTGCCGGACGAACACGATTTCAACAACAACCGGTAAAAAATGTCGAAAAAAGGCTCGGGGAGTTGTCCGCGGAAACGGACAACTTCTTTGTTTATATAATTATCTTTTATAAATTAAACATAAAATTACTTGTTATTGACTAAATAATTACTAGGTGCGTCTTCATCAACGAAACCGTCAGGAAAGGAGGATGGAGGAGTGAAGGGGAGACGATGGACCGAAGAAGAGGACCGGCTCTTAAAAGAGACCGTGTTGGAAGCCATCCGTCAGGGCGGAACGCAAATCGAAGCCTTTCAAAAAGTGGGGGAAAAGCTGAACCGGACTCCCGGATCCTGCGGGTTTCGCTGGAATGCGGTCGTCAAACAACAAGATCCCCGTTCATTTCATGAGGCAAAGAGAGCACGGGTTGCCAAGCAATTGAGGAAAAACAAAGAAGAGCGATGCTCATCGGTTGATGTGCTGGTCCCAATGCTGAAACAGCTGGAACAAGAAGAAAAGAGCCTGAAAGAAAACCTGAATCAATTAAAGGAAAAGCGGCAAAAGCTCAACAAGCGTTACCGGATATTAAAAGAAGAAAATCGCGGACTGCGTGAAGACCGGGAATCATATCAATGGTATCAGAAAGAAGTGAAAAACAAGTACCGGCATTTGTTGAATCTGTTGTCGGACATGGGGGCCAATCCCGTTTTTTCCGCAACCCTTCCTGCCGAAGATCAATCAGCAGTTCAAACAAAAGCCGAACACAAAAAAGAGTCGTCATCATAAAATAATATGGCCAGATTCCAATGAAAAGAGGTGCAGCGTTTGTCCAGCCGTTCAAAGGAATCGCTTGATCAACAGTTGTCCGATTTGGAAAACCGGTTGGAACAAATTCAGGCACAGGTGAAAGATTTGCTCCGGGAAAACCATAAACTGAAGACGGACTTGAAATTTTTCGAGCTCATGTTGCTGGAAGAATATCATTTGTTGATTCAATTGTTGAACCGGGATCAAAATAAAATCTATATTCAATCCGCCCATGGACAAACGAAACGAAATGAAAATTCGGAATAAACAAAAAGCGCCTTTAAAGAGGCGCTTTTTGTACTTTCATGCTGTCTGGAGAGGGCGGGATTCTTTCTTTGGAAGGCATTCGGTTGATCAGTATTTTCCGCCACCAAAGCATCCGCCGACAAAGACGAAGATGGTGGCAATCACCAAGAGGTAGATCAAAAGCTGTCTCCAGCCGAAACCGCCGTAGCATCCGCTCACTTGAATACCTCCTTTCAAGAAAAGGATTTCGACATCAATGAATTAGCAATATCCGCCTTTTCCAAACCCTGATCCGACAAAGACAAAGATCGTGGCAATGACCAGGAGGAAGATCAAAAGTTGTCTCCAGCCGAAACCGCCGTAGTATCCGCTCATTTGAACACCTCCTTTCAAGGAAGATTCAAAGAATCAGCGGATCAGCAATATCCGCCTCTTCCAAATCCTGATCCGACAAAGACAAAGATCGTGGCGATGACCAAGAGGTAGATCAGAAGTTGTCTCCAGCCGAAACCACCGTAATATTCGCTCATGTAAAATCCTCCTTTATTGGATTTGCTGGTGAATTGGATATTTTTCACCAGTGCTGATTTACTTTATGCTCGGTGTTTTTCTTTTGTAAAGGCGAATATCTTTGCCGGGGAAATTGCCGGAGTCAAAGATGCAGGTTCATGACAAACACAAAGATGACCGGAATGATCAGCAAGAAAAGAAGCAGATTGAGATATGGCGGATTTTGTCGGGATGTTGACAAGGGAAAGGGCATGGCGGTTCTCCTTTCGAAAAGCGGTGTATCACTGATGTTTTTGCTATGAATTTATACAAAATTCCGCCAAAAGGTGTTAGGTGAACATCACGATTTTTGAAGATTGGACGTTTGGAGTGGGTCGCTTTGATAAGCAATTTGAACCAGGGGGGCATATAGTATATGGAGTTGCCTGTAAGGAGGAATGGAAATGACCGGAAAAGGACCATCCATGAAAGACCTTGCCCACATGATCAATGCCATTATGGGAAGATCGGTGCTGTCCGAAAGCAAAATGGAGCAGATCATGGAAGGGGCCAAACGCGCCCATGAGCGGGGCGGAATGGATGCGGTTTTGCAATACCTGATGAAAGTGACCCAGGCCGATGTCGATTTCGGCGAATTGAAAAGGTTCGCCAACCAGGTGCAAAAAAATCCGCAAAAAGGGCTGGACATTTTACAAGGAAAAAGAGGTTTGCCCCGCACAAAAAGATGAATGTTTGCAAAAACACACCCGGTAAAAAACCGGGTGTGTTTGCGTTGGGTTCAAAACCCTTGCAGGGTTGTCCATACTTCCAGTTTTGTTTGGACCTTGCTGATCACTTCATTGGTGAATTCCGTTGTGGTGGCGCTTCCGCCCAGATCGGCGGTTCGCACTCCTTCGCGGACCGTTTCAATCACTGATTCATAGATGGCGCGGGAAGCGGCGCTGGCTTTGGGGTCATCCATATACGTGAACAAAGAGGCGGCAGCCAGGATCATGGCCATGGGATTGGCCACGTTTTTGCCGAACAAAGAAGGTGCGGTGCCATGCGGCGCTTCGGCCATGACCGTTTGGGTGTCAAAGGATTCGTCAAAGCTTATCAAAATCGATTCCGAACCGGCGATGGATCCAAACAATTGGAGAACCATATCACTCAAACAGTCTCCATCACGGTTTAATGCCGGAATGACAAGGGGATCGCCGGAGTTGTTGATGAGAAGGGCATAAGTCGCGTCAATCAATTGGGGCTCGTAACGGACTTCCGGATAGCGCTTGCTCGCTTCGTCCATTTCTTCTTTTAACATTCCTTCATAAACGGGGCTGACGGTGTATTTCGGTCCGCCAAACACTTTGGCGTTCATTTTTTTTGCGTGGCGGAAGGCAAATTCGGCAACGGCACGGCAGGTTTTGCGGTCAATTTGTTCCGTCCGGAAAGCGATTTCATCCAAGCCCTCACCTTCCCGCCATTCTTTGGCGCCGTACGCGTCACCCACCGCCATGCGGATGACGGAAATCGGGGCAAAGGTTCCCGCAACGGGGCGGACTCCCGGAATTCTGCGTCCGGTGCGGATGATCACTTTTCCGTCAATTTCTTTCCGCAAAATGGCATTGGGGCTTCCCACATCCCCTTTTTCTTCCGGGGTGATGGTGGCTGCTTTCAAGCCGAATCCCGTCCGTTTCATCGCCCGTGCCGCTTCATAAACGACTTCGTTGTTCGTTTTTCTCCGGTTTTCCAGGCTCAAGTCAAACGTTTGAAATTCGAGATCCATTCCGATCACATTCGGATCCAAAACCCGCAATGCTTCGTCCAACAGTTCTTGTCCGGTTTGATCCCCTTTCATGACTACGATGGTTTTATGGCTCATGGATTAATCACCTCATTTAAATATTCCGTGTCTATTATACTCTTTCGAACTTTCAATAACTAGCGATAAATATTCTGACAAATTGAAAGGCGGGTGACATTCCTTTAAGTTCCGCCCGGGATTCAGTACAATGGAAGGGAGACAGGAAGAGGGAGAGATGGATTTGCGTCCGAAATATCTGAAATACATAAGTTTTTGTCTGGCGGTTTGTATGGGAGCCGTTACGGCTTGTTCGCCCTCCTCTTCACCCGGATCCGGGGAAAAACCGATGCCTGAGGCTTCCTCGAACTGGGTGGAGGAACAATTGAAAAACATGAGCTTGGAAGAAAAGATCGGGCAAATGTTTATTGTCGGCTTCAAAGGAAAAGGCGGCAACGAACAAGCGCTCACTGTGAATGAACAAGCCAAAACATTGATTGAGGATTACCATGTGGGAGGCATGATTTATTTTGACCGGAATGTGGAAAGTCCAAACCAGGTTGCAAAGCTGAGCAATGATTTGCAAAAACTGGCGCTTTCATCGGAAAGGAAAATTCCGTTGTTCATCACGGTGGATCAGGAAGGGGGAAAAGTGGCCCGGTTTAAGGAAGGGTTTACCGCTTTTCCGGGCAACATGGCTCTCGGAGCCACGCAAAACAAAGAGCTGGCTTACCAGACCGGCAAACAAATGGGCAAAGAGTTGAGAGCCGTCGGTGTCAACTTGAATATGGCTCCGGTGTTGGATGTGAATAACAATCCGGAAAATCCGGTGATCGGTGTGCGTTCGTTTTCCGAAGATCCCGGGCTGACGGCTGAATTGGGAGCGGAATTGATCCGGGGATTTCATGACAGCGGCATCTACACGATTGCCAAGCATTTTCCCGGACACGGGGACACGGCGGTCGATTCCCATGTGGGACTGCCTGAGATTTCACACTCCATGGAACGCTTGAACCAAGTGGAACTGGTTCCCTTTAAAAAAGCCGTTTCGCAAGGGACGGATATGGTGATGAGCACGCATATCATCTTCCCTGCGCTTGAAAAGGAGCCGGGGATTCCCGCCACGTTGTCCGAAAAAGTGTTGACGGGGCTGTTGCGAAAACAATTGAATTACGACGGCATCATCATCACCGATGACATGGAGATGGGAGCCATTGCGGAGAATTTCGGTACCCGCGAAGCGGTGGTCCGTGCCATCAAGGCCGGAGCAGACATTGTGTTGGTTTGCCATTCGCTTGAGCGGCAAACCCAATCCATCGAAGCGGTGAAACAAGCCGTCGAAAAAGGGGAAATTGACGAGGCGCGCATTGATGAGTCGGTTCGCCGGATTCTCCGGTTAAAAGCAAAAGACGCTTTTTTGAAACAACCGTATACCGATGTTGAGAAAGCCACGGAGCTTTCCAACCGGCCCGAAGCGGAAAAAGTGGCCCGGCAAACCGCCGAGCAAGGGGTGACGCTGGTGAAAGATCCGGCACAACACATCCCGTTGAAGCCGGAAAATGCGAAAAAGCTGGCTGTGTTCACCGTGAATAAACCCCAGGCCATAGCGGAGGTTTTAAAACAAAACGGATATGAAGCTGATGTGAATTATGTCGATTCCCTGAAGAAAACGCAAGTTCCGGCTTTGGCGGAGAAGGCCGGAAATGCGGATGCGGCATTGGTCGTGATCAATCAGGTGAAGGAAAATCCGGCATGGATTGACTTGATTCAAACGTTACATGCCAAACGGATCCCGGTCATTGTCTGGGGAATGGATGTCCCCTACGGATTGGATCAATTGCCGGAGGGCGTCACATCCATTGCTTTATATGGATCGTCCCGTCCGCTGTTGGAAGCCGGCGCCAAAATCATGGCCGGACGGATCCAAAGCCAGGGGCGTTTGCCGGTCACCCTGTCGAAACAATATCCGTTCGGCTGGCCGGGACAAGAAAGCGGCAACCAGGGAGGATAAAGGAGGTGCTGACGGAGTGATTCTTGAAATCAGTGTGGCAGTGATGGCAGTGGCAATCGTCGTCCTGGTCATTTTTGCCGTTCGTTTTTTGATCAAAATCACCCAAACCATTGAAACTGTGCAAACCACCTTGAATGAAGTCAAAGGTCAGGTGACGGCCACCATTGACGAAACGCATTTAACGGTCAAAGAAACCAAGGGCTTGGTGGAAGAGGTCCGCAAGAAGACGGAGAAAACCGAATCGTTATTTCATGCGCTGGATGAATGGGGAAAAACCATGGAGCAGATCTCTGTCCGGGTGGATCAGCAAATCAAAGCCCATCAATCCCGGTACGGAAATTTGATCAGTGTCATCGGGACCGGAATTGAACTGGCCAAGCGCTGGAAACAGGATCGAAAAACCGAGCAAAGCAAAGGAGTGAAAATCCGTGGCGAAGTGTAAATACTTTGTTGCAGGAGCTTTTATTGGTGCTGTGGTCGGAGCGGCGGTTGCCGTTTTGACCACCCCGCGCAACGGGAAGGAAATGCGTGAGGAATTGGAAAAAAATCTGGAATTGACCAAGGAAAAAGGAAAGGAATTTTATTATTCCCTCGTCAATGAACCGGTCGATCCCGTTTACAAGGACACGGAAAAAGAAGATTCGTATGAAGGATGGATGGAACTGCCCGCGCCGAAAAAACAGGAAGAAACCAAAGAAGAGCAAAAGACCGGAGAAGTTTCTCCATCATAAAACGATCTGCTTGAGCCAACAAAATCCGTTGTTGGCTCTTTTTTCAAAAGGAAAGAGTCAAAGGAGGCCGTTCCATTGAAACCTTATGTTTTGATTGAAAGCCGGGAGCAAATGGAAGAATTTTTGGCCGGCAATGACAAGTTATTGTTGTTTAAACACAGCACCCGGTGTCCTGTCAGTGCACAAGCGTTTGATGAATTTCAACGGTTTTTAAACACGGATGCAGGCCGGCGGGTGCCGGCGGCGGTCGTCCATGTGATTGAACAACGGGACGTTTCCAACACCGTTTCAGAAAGGTTTGGCATCCGGCATGAATCCCCGCAAGTGATGTGGATCAAAGAAGGAAAAGTGGTTTGGTACACATCCCATTCGAATATCACAGCGGAAAAGATCGGCCGAGCGGTCAGCGAACCCCGTTGATGAGCGGGATCCGGCCGGGAAACCATGTGGCAAGCCCGTTAAAGCCGGATCAATCATCATCCTTCGCCAATTTCAGGGAGGCGCGATCCGGAAATGAGCCGGGAACCGGGCATGCCGGAAGAAACAGCAAAAACCCGTGGATTGCGGGAGCGGGAAGAAACACTCCGGTTTCAAATTAACGGGTGACAATTCAGGCATTTTTCGTTATAATATCAAAAATTATTTTTAGGATGAGTAGAGAGGAGACAGACGAGTGAGTGATCAACTGCAAGCGTTAAGAAAACAACTGGATGAAATCAATTTGAAATTATTGGACTTGTTAAGCGAGCGTGCCCAAATCGCCAAGCAAATTGGCGAAGTGAAGAAAAAACAAGGGATCAACAAGTTTGACCCCGAACGCGAAAAAAACATGCTGAACACCTTGGTGAAACAAAACCCCGGGCCTTTTTCGGATGACACCATCCGCTATCTGTTCAAGCAAATCTTTAAGGCATGTCTGGATTTGCAACAAGACAACCAGAAGAAAGAATTGTTGGTGAGCCGGAAAAGAAAAGAAACGGATACGGTGTTGGATTTTGACGGGGTGACGGTTGGCGGTCCCAAACGGCAAGTGATCGCCGGACCTTGTTCCGTTGAGTCGGAGGAACAGGTTTTTGCCGTGGCCAAAGCTTTGAAAGAACAGGGCGTCAAGTTGATGCGGGGCGGCGCTTTCAAACCCCGGACATCGCCTTACGACTTCCAGGGGTTGGGCGAAGAAGGCTTGAAAATCTTAAGGCAGGCAGCGGATGAATACGGGTTGAAGGTGATCAGCGAAATCGTAAGTCCCGTGGATATTGAAATGGCCGAGCAATATGTGGACGTGATCCAAATCGGCGCGCGCAATATGCAAAACTTTGAGCTTTTGAAAGCGGCCGGCTCGGTCAAAACCCCGGTGTTGTTGAAAAGGGGATTGTCCGCAACAATGGAGGAGTTTTTGTTTGCGGCCGAATATATCGTTTCCCGCGGAAATGATCAGGTGATGTTGTGTGAACGGGGAATCAGGACCTATGAAAAATGGACACGAAACACATTGGATATTTCAGCTGTTCCGATTCTGAAAAATGAATCGCATTTGCCGGTGATTGTGGATGTCACTCACTCTACAGGAAGGCGGGACATTTTGGTTCCCTGTGCCAAAGCGGCTCTTGCTGCGGGGGCAGACGGTGTCATGCTGGAAGTGCACCCCAATCCGGATGTGGCGTTGTCGGATGCCAAACAGCAGATCAACATCCCTCAATTTGAATCGTTTATGGGCGAGCTTAAAAGTTCCGGATTGTTGGAAGGCCAGTTGGTTTCGGCAACATAAGCGGGACGGCGTTAAAAAAGCGGACCGGCTTCACAGTCTGTCCGCTTTTTTTCGTGCAATTTTTTGATATGATGATCATGGTGGAGGAAATGAACCTTTAAAAGACGAGGATGCTGATCAAATATGTCGGACCGGATCACATCCCTTATAATAAAGAAGAACTGTGTTACAGGGGGAGGAACGTTTGTTGGATGTCAGGGAATATTTGGTGAGAGTGGACAGGAATCAGATGAGTCTGGAAGAACTGTTTCATCTGTTGGTGAAAAACTTGTCTGACTGGACGATTGTTTACCAGACGGTGGGATCGGAGAGAAATCCTTTATTGTCCAAGGGGAATCAAAACAGTGACTATATTGCAGCTTTTACGGATCCTGAATCGGCGGGAGTGATCCGGGTGGATCAGCCTCAGCATCTGCAGGTTGTGAGTGAACCGGCGCTGACGTTTTTGCTAAAAGCCTACCGGTCGCAAGCGGACGGGGTGATTCTCAATCCGGGGCAGGATTCGCCTCTGTTTTTGATCAAGCCGCATGTGCAGAAGTTGATTTATGCATATGCGGTTGAACAGTTTAAAGAGATGCCGGGCCCCTGGGTGCCGACCCTGGACGATCAACTGTTATTGGTGGAGTACCAAAAGGGGCAATATTCCGTGGCGGTTTATGTAAGTGAACAAGATGCACAATATGCCACGCAAAGGTCGGGAGGACAGGCCGTACAGCATTCGTGGGAAAAAATTGAAGAGCGTTGCCGTGAATTGGGGGCGGCAGCTCCTTATTTCCATTTTGGTTTGCCGGAGCAGGGGTTGTTATCGCCGGAACATGCAGCAGTGATTTTTTCCGGACGCCGTCAGAAGTTGCCTGAACAAGCCCAAACCGCCGAATTGCCCGAACAGGTGCCGGCGGCCAACCAACTGCCCGAACCACTGCCGCAATCTCCCGAACCTGTCAGCAACCCGTCCCGGGAAACCGCAACTTCGAATCAGGAGCCGGAACGTGTGCAACCCCAACCCGTGAGTCCGGAGCCGGTTCCCCGGAAGCCGGTCGATCCGGATGTGGCGATGGGCTTGAAAAAGTTGGAGAGGGCCACAATTGAAGGACAGGGAATGGGAAACGGCTGGGAAGTTTGCCGGGCGATGGCGGAGTTGCGCAGAATTTGGGTTGTGGTGGATCCGGACGGAAATATGGTGATTTTGGCCGGACAGGATCAAAGCCCGATTGTGGACTTTTTCACTTCAGCTGAACACGCCGAGCGCTTGATCCAAGAAGCCCGTGAAAAAAACCCGAACTTGCCGCCCATGGTTCCAAGATTGATTTCGACGAAAAAGCTGTACCGGGCTCTGGCGCCACGCCAGCCGATTGTCTGGATCAACCGGGGATCCCCGGAAGCATGGACCAGTATTATGGGAGACACCTTGCCATATGTGCTACAATTAATGTCACAGCTTCAGGATGGAAAGAAGTAACCTGGTAAAAACTAAAAAATGCATAAGAAGAGATGGTTTTTGAAAAAAATTAGAAAATGGATGTGGAGTAGTATGGGTAAGAAAAAAGAGACAATCACGATTTATGACGTTGCTCATGAAGCGGGCGTTTCCATGGCGACCGTATCCCGTGTTGTCAATGGAAACCCCAATGTCAAACCGGCAACCAGAAAGAAAGTGTTGGATGTCATCCGCCGGCTCGGGTATCGGCCCAATGCGGTGGCGCGCGGGCTGGCAAGCAAAAGAACCACCACCGTCGGTGTGGTGATCCCGGATATTTCCAACGCTTTTTATGCCGAACTGACCCGGGGCATCGAAGATATTGCCACGATGTATCATTACAACATTATTTTGAGCAATTCGGATTTGCAAAAGGACAGGGAATTGCAGTTAATTGAAACACTGCTGGAAAAACAAGTCGACGGCCTGCTGTTTTTGGGCGGGGAAATCACCGAAGCACACCGGGAAATTTTCTCGGCCACACCGGTGCCCGTTGTCCTTGCGGCGAGCCGCGATGAGAAAAAAGAACTGCCATATGTCACGATTGACCAGATTCAGGCATCCAAAGAGGCAACCCTGATCCTGGGGCATGAGGGACATCAACATGTCGGGTTCATCGGCGGCCCGCTGACGGATTCGGTCAACGGCTATCCGCGTTATCTCGGTTACAAAGAAGCATTGAAAGAGATGGATATCGCTTTTGAGGAAGAACTGATCCGTTTGGGGGATTATCGCTACCGTTCCGGTTACAAAGCGATGAAAGAACTCTTGGAAAACCGTCCGGAAATCACCGCTGTCTTTGCCGCCAGCGATGAAATGGCCGTGGGTGCCCTTCATGCGGCATTGGATATGGGGCGTGACGTTCCGAAAGATTTATCGGTCATCGGTTTTGAAAACATTCCGCTGGCTTCCCAAGTCCGCCCGCTTTTAAGTAGCGTCGGGGTTCCGATGTATGACATCGGTGCGGTGGCCATGCGGTTGCTTACGAAATACATGAATGAAGAGCAAGTGGAGACCGGTCAGGTTTATTTGCCGTATGACATTCAATTGCGGGAATCCACCCGGTTAAAAGAGTGGGAAGAAGAAAAAGAATAAGCGAGGAGAAACGGATGAAAAAAAAGATTGGAATTATCGGGGCAATGGACGAAGAAATTGCCTCTCTGCTCCGTTTGATGGCGGATGTACGGTCTCATACCCATTATCAAATCACTTATTATGAAGGCCGGCTCGAGGGCACCTCCGTGGTGCTTTGTAAATCGGGCGTCGGCAAAGTGAACGCCGCTTTGTGCACGCAGGTGTTGATTGATCGTTTTCAAGTGCAGGCGATCGTGTTTACCGGCGTGGCCGGAGCTTTGGACCCCAAGTTGGAAATCGGGGATATTGTCGTTTCCACCGAATGCCAGGAGCATGATGTGGATGCCAGTGCGTTGGGATTTGCCAAAGGAACCATTCCCTTTCAGGAAGTGTCGGTATACCCGGCCGATCCCGGATGGATCGAATGGGCGGTCAAAGCCGGGGAAACGCTGGAAGGGGTTCAAGTCGTACAAGGTAAAGTTTTGTCCGGTGACCAATTTATTTCTGATCTTGGAAAAGTCAAGGAATTGCGGGAACAGATGGAAGGAACTTGTGTGGAAATGGAAGGTGCGGCGGTCGCCCATGTCGCCCATCTGGCCGGCATACCCTATGTGGTGATCCGTTCCATGTCCGACCGGGCAGACCATTCGGCCAATGTGAATTTCGCGGAGTTTACGCAGTTGGCGGCCAAGCGCTCCAGTGAAATGGTTTGCCGCATGCTTTCCTTGCGCAACGGGAACCGGTCATGAAAAACGCCAGCCTGAAAAGGCGAGGCGTTTTTTTCATGAATCTGACAGTGTAAAAAAGGAGGGCATGAGAGAGAATAATCGTAGAGCAAAGGAGGGATGTGAAAGATGGCACGCGATGTATTGTGCGAAGTGAAAAACTGCACCTACTGGCAACAAGGAAACTTGTGCAGTGCCGAGGAAATTTATGTTGTGAGCCACAAAGGGGAAGAAGCGGAAGACACCAAAGAAACCGACTGCAAAACATTTAAACCTGCACACTGATGTAAGGGGAAGAAAAGTTTTTACTCTTCTTCTTTTGTGTCTAAAATTTGAATTTGATTCGAATTATGTTATAATACTGAAAAGTGAAACCTTTATTTTAAAGGGGGCATCTCTTCTTATGAGACATGATGAGACCATTGCAGTGAAAACAACAGGGAATAATCTGCAAGATTATGAAAACACTTACAAGAGCTTTCGCTGGGAAGAAGTGGAACAGCAGTTCACGTGGGCCAAAACGGGAAAAGTCAACGCAGCTTATGAAGCAATTGACCGCCATGTCGATGAGGGGAAAAAAGACAAAATCGCCTTGTATTATAGTGATGCCAAGCGGGACGAGAAATATACCTTTGACGAGTTGAAGCAAAAGTCGAACCAATTTGGCAATGTCCTGAGAAAGCTGGGCGTTGTAAAGGGTGATCGCGTTTTTATTTTATGCCCCGGACCCCCGAACTTTACGTCAGTTTTTTGGGAATTATCAAAATTGGTGCAATTGCAGGCCCTTTGTTTGAAGCATTCATGGAAGATGCGGTGAAAGACCGCCTGCTAGACAGCGAAGCGGTGGCTCTGGTGACAACGAAAAGTCTTTTGGAACGTGTGCCGAGAGAAGAGTTGCCAAATTTAAAATATGTGATCCTGGTCGATGGGGAAGAAAACACCGCCGAGGGTGTGTATTCCTTTGAAAAAGAGATGTCGCAGGCATCGACGGAATTGGAAATGGAATGGGTTGATCGGGAAGATCCCATGCTGATGCATTATACTTCCGGGTCCACAGGAAAGCCCAAAGGGGTTCTCCATGTGCATAATGCCATGATTCAGCATTATCAAACCGGGAAGTGGGTTCTCGATCTGCAGGAAAATGACATTTATTGGTGCACAGCGGATCCGGGTTGGGTGACCGGAACTTGTTACGGGATTTTTGCTCCCTGGTTGAACGGAGTGACCAATGTGATTCGCGGAGGACGGTTTTCGCCGGATGACTGGTACCAAACTCTTGAAAAATATAAAGTAACGGTTTGGTACAGCGCGCCGACCGCCTTCAGGATGTTGATGGGAGCTGGGGAAGAAGTGGTCAAACGGTATGATCTTTCTTCAGTCCGGCATATCCTGAGCGTGGGGGAACCGCTCAATCCGGAAGTGGTTCGCTGGGGCTTAAAAGTATATAACAAACGCATCCATGACAATTGGTGGATGACGGAAACCGGCGGGATTCTGATTGCTAACTTCCCGCAAATGGAGATCAAACCCGGGTCCATGGGAAAACCGATCCCGGGGGTGAAAGCGGCCATTTTGGATGACGACGGAAATGAGTTGCCGCCTTATCAGATGGGGAATCTCTCCATCAAAACACCATGGCCGTCCATGATGAGGCAGATTTGGAAAAACCCCGAAAAATACAATGAATATTTCAAAATTCCCGGCTGGTATACATCGGGAGACACGGCATACAAGGACGAGGAAGGTTATTTCTGGTTCCAAGGCCGTCTGGATGATGTGATCAATACCTCCGGGGAACGCGTAGGCCCGTTTGAAGTGGAAAGCAAACTGGTCGAGCATCCGGCGGTGGCGGAAGCGGGGGTCATCGGGAAACCGGATCCGGTGCGGGGACAAATTATCAAAGCTTTCATCTCGCTTCGTGACGGCTATGAACCTTCCGATGAGTTAAAAGAAGAGATCCGTTTGTTTGTGAAAAAGGGATTGGCGGCTCATGCCGCACCGCGGGAAATTGAATTTAAAGACAAATTGCCCAAGACCCGCAGCGGGAAAATCATGCGCCGCGTCTTAAAAGCTTGGGAACTGGGGTTGCCGACCGGTGATTTGTCCACCATGGAAGATTAATCGATAAAAAAAAGACGCCACTTTCAGGTGGCGTCTTTTTCTTTTTCCGGTGCGAAATAACGCAGGAACGTATTGGCTTGTTGCGGTTGCTCCGCTCCCGGTTGGGGCTGTGCCGGCTGCTGCGGTTGTTGCGGAGGTGCCGGTTGCTGTCCCGGGTTATCCGGTTGTTGACCGGGTTGCGCCGGGTTGTTCCCCGGTTGTGCCGGCTGTTGCGGTTGTTGCGGGACCTTATGACATTCAAAGCATTGGTCCTTTACTTGTCCGCCCGGATTTTCAAACTGGCTTCCTTGTTTGATCAGATCCGGACTTGCTTGCTGAGCCGCTTTAAAGATTTTGACCCATGCAATTTTGGAAAGATCTTTGTCGGCCGGACGGTTTGCATCCGAATAACCGGACCAGACCCCGAGGGAAATTTCCGGAGTATAGCCAATGAACCACAGGTCAAAATAATTGGATGTCGTTCCGGTCTTACCGGCAATGGTGAACCCTGGCAGGCTGGAGCCGATATAGCGACCGGTTCCATCCGTCACCACTTTTTGCAGCATTTTGGTTAATTCATAGGAAACGGACGGTTTCAAAATGGTTTTTGGCTGATGGTGTTTTTCAAACTCGTAAATCACATCCCCATTGGAATCGACGATTTTTTGGATCAAATGGGGTTTGTTATGTTTTCCGTTATTGGCAATCATGGCAAAGCCGGCTGTCATCTCGGCAACGGTGTACCCTGCACGCATGCCTCCCAACGCGGAAGCTTCACCATCGTATTTGGTGGGCGGCATGTCCATCTTGCGTAAGTATTTAAAGCCTTTTTTGATTCCCAGTTCGCGGAAAATTTTCACGGCCGGAATGTTGAGCGAGTTTTGCAAGGCAACCGTGGCCGTCACGGGACCGGAATATTTTCCGTTCGCATTGACGTAGTTGTCAGAGCTTCCTGCTTTTTTGATCGGTTCGTCAATAATGATGGAGTTGGGTGAAATGATTCCTTCATTCATGGCCGGACCGTATACCAGCAACGGTTTGATGGTGGATCCCGGCTGGTTGGTTGCGTTCAGTGCATAGTTGATGTTCGATTTCTCAAAACTGGTGCCACCAACAAAAGCCAGAATGGCTCCGGTTTTGTTGTCGATAATGGTTGCACCGATTTGTTCGCTGTGGCCGTTTTTTGAAGGAATGTGCATTTTGGAAACAGCGTCGTTCACTGCATTGTACATGTTTTTGTCAATCGTTGTGTAAATTTTGTATCCGCCTTGACGAACTTGATCGATGTAGTTTTTATCCGACTGAACTTTATTGCCTTTTTTCCGATCCAGTTCTTTTAACACTTGTGCGGCTTCCCGTTCAACGGAAGTGATGATGTACGGATATTCTGCGTATGCATTTGGAAAATCCGATGACTTGGCAAGATGGGCTTTGATGTCGTATTTGACGGCTTGATTGTATTCCGCTTGCGAGATTTTGCCGGTTTCAAGCATTTTCCCCAATACATATTTCATCCGTTTTAACCCTTTTTGGAAATGCTTGTTTTGCTCTTGTTCGGTGTTTCCAAAAAAGGGATTGTAGTCGTAGGGGCGTTGCACCATTCCTGCCAGATAAGCCGCTTCTGCAATGGACAATTCTTTGATGTCTTTATTAAAAAGCCCGCGTGCGGCGGAGGCAAAACCAACCATCCGGGTGCCGTGAGCACCGGGGCCGAATTCAACACTATTTAAATATTTTACAAAAATCTCATCTTTGTTGTAAAACCGTTCCAAACGCACGGCATTGATGATTTCCAAGACTTTGCGCTCATACGTTTTTTTGGTGTTGTCCAAAATCTCATTTTTCACCAATTGCTGGGTAAGCGTACTTCCCCCGGTTTCCACGCCGCTGTTGCTGATTTGCTGCCAGACAGCGCGTAAAATCGAGCGGGGGACAATCCCGTTATGATCGTAGAAATCCCTGTCTTCAGTGGCGATCAGGGCATCCACAACATACGGGCTCACTTCATCCATGTTTTTGATCAGTTTCCGGTCCGTTTGTGCGATCATGCGCCCGATCGGCTCTTCTGAACGGAAATAAGCGTAACTGGTTTGCGACCAACCGGTCAATTCTTTTTCGTAAGACTCTTTGGTCCGGATCGTTTCATTTTTGGCAAAAGCAGAAACAACGCCTGCTCCGGCCCCGAATATTCCTACAGAGAGAATCAGGATGACTGATAAACAGCCGAGTAAAATACGCTTGATCTTGTTGTTCATTTTTCTTCTTTCCCCACTTTTTGTTCGCTCTCGTCGGGATGGTTAGATGGTTTCATGATGATGCATCAATCCCCTCCCTCCATGTTGACGAGACCTATTATAACATAGAGCATGATCTTGCTAGTCATATATAATTTTTGACAATATTTTCATGGTTTTTTGACTGAAAAAATCCCCTGATCTTTTTTAAAAGATCAGGGGATTTTCGAAACAGAGTGTTCAGTTTTCATCCCTTTGTCCCGGTGGGCGTCCGGGATGATCGGGCTGGTTTCCGTCCTGATGATCCGGTTCCCTCCCGGGATCATCGGGAGGATTGGGATCGTCTCCGCCGCCGCCATCCGACGGTTCGTCATCCGGCGGACGGACGATGTCGGGCGGCTTCGTGCCATCATCCGGATTTCCTTGTGAAGGATCATCCGTCGGTTTGCCGGTTGTCGGATCTTTTTGTTTGTCTTTTTTTTCTTTGTCTTCCTGATGTTTGTTAATGCGGTCGCATTCCAGGCACGAAACGCCGTGGAAAAGTCCGCCGGGGTTTTCAAAGCGCGCATTTTTGTCAAAGTATTGAGGCGCTGCTTTTTGAGCGGCTTTAAAAATATTGACCCAGGCTTGTTTGGAGAATTTGTCATTATGGCTCATCGGGAAGTTGTAATCGTATCCGCTCCAAACCCCCAGGGTGATTTGCGGAGTGTAACCGATAAACCAGAGGTCCCGGTCGTCGGAAGTGGTTCCGGTTTTTCCGGCAATGTCAAAGCCGTTTATGCGGCTTCCGATATATACACCGGTTCCTCCTTTGACGACTTCGCGAAGCATGTCCGTCACTTGATAGGCGGTTTGCGGTGAGAAGACCGTTTCCGGTTTGTTTTCGTGTTCATAGATGACTTCCCCGTCCGCATTGGTGATTTTTTCCACCATGTAGGGATCATTGTATTTCCCTTGGTTTCCAAACGTGGCATAAGCCGCTGTCATTCTGGCCACGGAATAACCTTTGGTCTGTCCCCCGATGGCGGCCGATTCCCCGTCGTTTGGATGCGGCGGGATTTTCAGCTTGCGCAGATACTCGAAGCCGGTGTCATGGCCCAAGTGGTTGAACACTTTGATGGCCGGAATGTTGTAGGACCATTTTAAAGCTTCCCGGACGGTCACCGGTCCGTGATATTTTTGGTTCGCGTTTTGATAATAGCCGGAACCGTCTCCCCGGGCCAGTTTTTCATCCAGAACTTTGGTGTCGGGGGAAACCACTTTTTGTTCAATGGCCGGTCCGTAAACGATTAACGGCTTGATGGAGGAGCCGGGTTGGTTTAAAGCGTCAAAAGCATGGTCTTTTTGATTGCCCTCGCGATCGGACGAGGAGACAAAGGAAAGAACAGCTCCCGTGCGGTTGTCCATGAGGACCGCGCCCAATTGTTCATGGTCTTCAAACTCACCGTATTTGCGCGTGTGGAAGGTGAGATGTTTGGTGGCTTCCTTGTTGACGGCATCATACATGTTTTTGTCGATGGTGCTGTACACATGGTATCCCTGTGTCCGGATCCGCTCGATGTATTTTTGCAAGGTGACGCGGTATTTGCCTTCCTGGCTCAGTTTTTCGATATCCAGGCCGTCTTTTTTCATCAGGATTTCGGCCGCTTCTTTTTCAAGCGCATACATGATAAACGGATAATTGGCATAGCCGTTGGCGTCCGGATTGGGTTTGGCCAGGGAACCCTTGATGTCAAACTTCAACGCTTCCTGATATTGTTCTTCCGTGATCTTTTCGTTCTCCAGCATTTCCGACAGCACCAGTCTCATCCGGTCCAAACCGCGGCGGAGATTATCCGGCTCGCCGAATGGATTGTATGCATTCGGTCGTTGAACCATCCCGGCAAGATAGGCGGACTGGGCGAGGTTCAGGTCTTTGACATCCACGCCGAAAATGCCGTTGGCTGCAGCCTGTACACCGTACAGGTTTTGATTGTTGGCTCCTTTGCCGAAATAGACGCTGTTCATGTAATAAACGAGAATCTGGTCTTTCTCCAACAAGGAGTCAAGCCGGATGGACAAAACGATTTCTTTGGATTTTCGCGCTAGGTCTTTTTCGAAATTCTCCAGGATGACCCGCCGCACCAATTGCTGGGTGATCGTGCTTCCGCCGGTGGTCACGTCCGCATGGGTGATCTGCTGGTAAGCCGCCCGCAGGATCGAACGGGGAACAATCCCGTGATGTTTGTAAAAATCGCGGTCTTCGACGGATATAAAAGCATCGATCAGGTAAGGGCTGACATCGTTTACCGACTTGATGAGTTTCCGTACATCCCCTTCATTCCGGAAGGCTCCGATGCGAATGGGATTTCCGTTGTCATCTTTGTTGGCGAAATAGGCATAACTGTTTTCAAACAAGCTGTTTAATGCTTTTTCAAAATCTTCTTTATCTCTCACCGGTTCATCTTTCACCATGGCGGATACAATGCCCGCACCAGTGCCGACCGCAAAAAAAGCGGCGATCAGCACGAAAGCAACAAGCCCGTAAAGGACAGGTTTCACCGTGTTGATCACCGGTTGATGCTTTCGTTTTTTTGTAAATCGGGCTGATCTACTTTTCATTCACTTGATACCCTCCTCATTCTAGGGTAATATTATAGCATAATCTGGTTATTATAACGTGTAAAAAGCTGTGAACAAGCGAGTAGTCGCCAGACCATTCCTTTCAGAGAGCCGGTGGTTGCTGTGAACCGGCAGGAACCTGGCGGTGAATTACACTTGGGAGCTTGCGTGTCATGCGCACGGACGACAGGGTCCGTTATCGAAATGAGTGGGAAACGTCCTGTTTCCAATGAGGGTGGTACCGCGGAATCAATCTCCGTCCCTTTTGATGAGGGATGGAGTTTTTTTATGACCTATTTTTATTTTACTTAGGGAGGGAACAGGTATGTCAGTAAAAAGAGAATGGTCCGCCGAAACCATGGAAAAAACGGAACAACAACTGAGAGTGATCCGGCGCGGGGCAGCCGAAATTTTGCCATTGGAAGATTTGCGGGAGAAATTGGCCCGCGCGGTCGAAGAAAACCGCCCGCTGAAAATCAAACTGGGTTTGGACCCGACCGCCCCGGATCTGCATATCGGGCATACGGTCGTCTTTCATAAACTGCGCGAATTTCAGGAGTTGGGACATCAGGTTCAGCTGGTGATCGGGGATTTTACCGCACAAATCGGGGACCCGACCGGAAAATCGCAAACCCGGAAACAGTTGTCCGAAGAAGAAGTGAAAGAAAATGCGAAAACTTATACGGACCAATTGTTTAAAGTGTTGGACCGGGAAAAAACCGAAGTTTATTTCAACAGCCACTGGTTAAGTCCGCTGACCTTTGCCGATGTGACCCATCTGGCTTCAAAATGCACCGTGGCCCGCATGTTGGAACGGGATGATTTTTCCAAACGTTACGAAAGGGGCCAGGCCATCAGCATTCATGAGTTTTTCTATCCCCTGATGCAAGGGTACGATTCGGTGGTGCTCAAAAGTGACATTGAGATCGGGGGGACGGACCAGACATTTAACTTATTGATGGGGCGCCAGTTGCAAAAAGAATACGGCCTGGAAGAACAAGTGATTTTGACCATGCCGATCCTGGAAGGGCTGGACGGCGTGAAGAAAATGAGCAAAAGCTTGGGCAACTACATCGGTGTCGATGAAGAGCCGAATAACATGTATGGAAAAACCATGTCCATTCCGGACGAATTGATGCTCAAGTATTTTGAGCTGGTGACCGATCTGACCTTGGATGAGCTGGAGAATTTAAAGCAAGAGCTGGAGCAAGGAAAAATGCATCCCCGGGATGCAAAAATGCGTCTGGCGCATACCTTGGTGCGGATGTATCACGGAAAAGAGGCGGCGGATGAAGCCCAGAAGCATTTCCAAACCGTCTTCCAAAAGGGATCGTTACCGGACGAGATTCCGGAAGTGGCCTTGGCCGAAGAAGATTTGGAAGAAGGAAAGATCTGGGTGGTTGCCCTCTTGTCCAAGCTGGGTTTGGTGGCAAGTAACGGGGAAGGGCGCAGGATGATTCAACAGGGCGGTGTCCGGATCAACCAGGAAAAAGTCACCGACATCCAAGCGCAAATTCAAGTGGAAGACGGCATGGTTGTCCAAGTCGGAAAGCGGAAATTTGCAAAGGTAAAACGAAATTGAACCGACAGAGCAGGGGATGCCTGCTCTGCCGGTTTTTTTAATATTCGACGATGAATGGATGTCTTTTTTCATGAAGACAGTACATGATCTGTTGTTTGACAATGCGTTGGCTGATCATTCTCATGGCCGTGTCGACAGGGAAATAAGCGGCGTCATCAACTTCTTCCCCGACCACAATCCGTCCGCTGATGGGTTTGCCGATAAATAACAATTCGCATTTATGTGAACGTAAGTCCTGAAAAACTCCGCAGTATTTGATCAGTTTGATGTTCATCCCCGCTTTTTGCTTCACTTCGCGAATGGCGGCCAAGCGAATGGATTCTTTTTCTCTCACCCGTCCGCCGGGAATCTCCCAACCGCGTTTCGGGTGTTTGACGAGCAAAAGCTGTGAGTGAAAGTTAAAGACCAAAACACGGGAATACAACGAAAATTTCGGAGGTGCCATCATAATTCACCTCACCTAATTAAAATGAGGTCAGGTGGTGAAAAGACTTGCAAAAAACAGAGGGGATATAATCAGAGGATGATTGGTTCCTTTATATATATTTTAACAAAAATTAGAAAAGATTAACATATATATTGGTATAAAGTAATACAAAAATATGATTAAAATCGGTATATTTTATGCTTGAATTTTGCTACGGGTGCGGGTTTTCCGAGGGGCGGTTGCGAGGGCGCCCGGGGATCCTTGAAATAGTGAAAAGCCCGGAATATTTGAAAAGAAAAGGGGCCGGGAAGTCGTGCGGAAGCAAACAGGAGCGGGGAATGCCGCTTGCGGTCACGGGTTTGCAGATTAAAAATTTTTGATTATTCTTAATATTTGTTCGTGATTTAAAAGAATTCAAACCGTGGAAGCAGGGGGACAACCGGTTAAAAGATAAAGGAATGGATTCACAATTTCAAACCGCCGGCGAAATGTTGTTCCAAAAACGTCAGGGATCCCTCTTCCCTGAGACGGACATCTTCCTCCCACTTCTATTATACAACGGCGGAAAAAAGAATATCAGACTGTTTTTTCGGGGGGAAATGGTGCATCATGTTCCAGTGAGATCGTGTCCGGGAGGTTGGATGGAGTCCGGATGTCACGGGCCATCCGCTTCCGGTGACGCCGTCGGGAGGAGGAAAGAGATGAATCCGTATGTCCTTGAGTTTCAGGAAATCCAACCAACGCATCACAGACTTGTCGGGGGAAAAGGATATCATTTGGGAGAGTTGTCCAAGATTGAAGGTATTCACGTGCCGGAAGGGTTTTGTGTGACCACAGCCGCATTTCAAAAGGCCTTGGCATCAAATGAAACCTTTCATACGCTGTTGGAGCGGCTTACCCGGCTGAAAGATGAGGACCTTGAACAAACGGGGGAAATCAGCGGGAAAATCCGGAAAGTGATCATGGCGTCCCCCCTTCCCCGGGAAGTGGTAAACGCGGTGGACCGCCAGCTTGAAAAGCTTGGAAGGGAAGAAGCTTATGCTGTTCGTTCCAGCGCAACGGCCGAGGATTCGCCTGATCATTCTTTTGCGGGCCAGCTGGCTTCCCGGCTCCATGTCATGGGAGCCCGGGAAGTTTTCCGGTCGGTGAAAGAATGCTGGGCTTCCTTGTTTACGGATCGGGCTGTGATTTACCGCATGAAAAACGGATGGGATCATCGGGAGGTTTTGCCGGCTGTTGTGATTCAAAAGATGGTTTTTCCTGATGCCTCCGGTGTCATGTTCACCGCTGATCCCGTCACTTCCAACCGCAAGGTGCTGGCGGTGGATGCGTGCTTCGGATTGGGGGAGGCCTTGGTATCCGGTGAAATTTCCGGCGACAGCTACAAAGTGCGGGAAGGAAAAATCACGGAGAAGCGGATTGCCATCAAAAAGTCGGCAGTTTATGCAAGGAAAGAAGGAGGGACGGAGAAAAAGGGGATCCCGCCGGAGAAGCAAAACCGTCCCGTCCTTTCAGAAAAGCAGGTGTTGGAGCTGGAACAAACCGGCAGGAAGTTGGAAGCGCATTTCGGATGTCCCCAAGACATTGAATGGTGTTTGGCCGACGGTTCCTTTTATATCGTTCAGAGCCGCCCCGTCACTACTTTGTTTCCTGTTCCAAAGCAGGGGGAAACCCGGGGAAAACGCGTCTATGTGTCGGTCGGGCATCAACAGATGATGACAGATGCCATGAAACCATTGGGATTGTCCTTTTTCTTGTTAACGACGCCCGCGACCATGCGGACAGCGGGAGGAAGGTTGTTTGTCGATGTCACGCCGATGCTGGCTTCGCCTGAAAGCCGAAATCAGTTGCTTCAATCCCTCGGACAAAACGATCCGCTGATCAAAGACGCGCTGATGACCATTATCAAACGGGAGGATTTTGAGGATTTTATCCGGTCATTTCCGGAAAGCAAAGGCCGTGATCCCGGACCGGGACGCCAAGCGCTGCCGTCTCCGCCTGATCCGGTCTCCATTGAAAGCGATCCGTCTGTCGTTTTGGAACGAATGAGAACGGCTCAGGCATCCGTCGAAAAGTGTAAACAAGAGATCCGGACGAAATCCGGGCCGGCGTTGTTTGATTACATCCGGCATGATCTGAAGCGGATGAGGAAGGAGTTATCTGCCCATATCGATGTGATTCAGGCGGCGATGGATGCTGCGATGTGGATCAATGAAAAGATGGAACAGTGGCTGGGGGAAAAACACGCGGCTGACCAATTGACCCAATCGGTGCCGAACAACATCACATCGGAAATGGGGATGGAACTTTTGGAGGTGGCCGATGCGATCCGCCCCTATCCGCAAGTTGTGGATTATTTGCAACGGGTGAAAAAGGATTCTTTTTTGGATGACATGGTCCGGCTGGAGGGCGGCAAAGAAGCCCGTGCCAAAATCGATGCTTTTCTTCAAAAGCATGGAATGCGTTGTCCCGGAGAAATAGATATCACCCGGACCCGTTGGAGCGAAAAGCCCGTCACACTGATTCCACTTCTGCTTCACTATGTTGAAAGTTTTGAACCCGGTGCCGGCAGACGCAAGTTTGAGCAAGGGAAGCAAAAAGCATTGAAAAAAGAGAAGGAATTGTTGCAACGGTTGAAAGCATTGCCGGATGGCGAGCGAAAAGCAAGGGAAACCAAGCGGATGATCCGGCGGCTGAGAAGCCTCGCCGGCTTCAGGGAATATCCCAAGTACTGTATCATTCAACGTTACTTTATCTATAAGCAGTCTTTGCTGAAAGAAGCGGAACAGCTTGTGCAAAAGGGAATTTTGCGGGATAAAGAAGAAGTTTTTTACCTCACTTTTGATGAATTTTGTGAAGCGGTGTGCACCGGCAGGCTGGATGAACGCATCATCCGCCGACGAAAGAGAGAATACCGTTTCAATGAAAAACTGTTCCCTCCGCGTGTGATCACTTCCGATGGCGAAATCATCCAAGGCCGGTACCGACGGGAAAACCTCCCGGACAACGTAATTTTGGGGCTGCCGGTTTCTTCCGGTATTGTTGAGGGACGGGCCCGTGTCCTTTTGAATATGGAGGACGCGGTGCCGGAAGACGGGGATATTTTGGTGACCAGATTTACCGACCCCGGTTGGACTCCCTTTTTTATCCCGGTGAAAGGATTGGTGACCGAAGTGGGAGGGTTGATGACCCATGGCGCTGTCATTGCCCGGGAATACGGCCTGCCGGCTGTGGTCGGGGTGGAGAATGCAACCAGGCGGATCAAGGACGGACAAAGGATCCGGGTGAATGGCACGGAGGGTTATATCGAAATTTTGGAGTGAGCTGGAAAAGGAAAAAACAAAAAACCCTGAAAACCTGGATCCAGGTTTTCAGGGTTTTTCTTCGTTGCATCTGCTTTTTTGCCGGATTAACGGGAGTAGAACTCGACGATCATGGTCTCGTTAATCTCAGACGGCAATTCCGAGCGCTCCGGAAGACGGGTGTAGGTCCCTTCCATTTTGTTTTCATCAAAGGTGAGATATTCCGGAAGGTATTGACGTTCTTCCAAAGCTTCTTTGATGATTTGCAGGTTGCGGCTTTTTTCGCGTACGCCGATGACATCGCCCGGTTTGACTTGGTAAGAAGGACGGTCCACTTTTTTCCCGTTAACCAGGATGTGGCCGTGTACCACCAATTGGCGTGCTTGTGCACGGGTACGGGCAAGTCCGAGACGATACACGAGGTTGTCCAAACGGGATTCCAACAGCTTCATGAAGTTTTCCCCGTGGACCCCTTTCATTTTCCCTGCGCGTTTGAACAGGTTACGGAATTGCTTTTCATTAACGCCGTACATCAAACGGAGTTTTTGTTTTTCCTGCAATTGCATTCCGTATTCGGAAAGTTTTCTGCGTTGGTTCGGGCCGTGTTGTCCGGGAGCGTACGGGCGTTTTGCCAACTCTTTTCCGGTTCCGGAAAGAGAAATTCCCAGACGACGGCTTAATTTCCAAGTAGGTCCTGTGTAACGTGCCATACTTTTTGGCTCCTTTCATCATTTGCTGGTTTTTCGCAAATGACAGGGTGCTGATTCGCGAATTACCCGCACTTTCCGGATAGCGGCGAAAAGCCGGATACCCACCGGTTCCCGGTGAGGCGAATCAGTGAGGGTGATCCCTTCACCTATCGTTTGCTTGCTATCCTCAAAACCCTTTTTCAGGAACTTTGAGCCATACAAGGAATTATTATAGCCGGTTCCATGCAAAAGTCAATAACAGAAGGGAAAATGGAGGAACGGGACGATCAGACGGGTTTGACACGGACGTAGTGGATCGGCAGGCCGCGGGAGAGAAATTTTTCTTCGTATTCGGTGGTGATGTTGTCCGCCTGAAAGGGGCTGTTGTGCAGATCCCGCGTCATTTCGATTGTTTCCCATCTGTGTTCGGCAAATTCCTCCAATGAAAAATCGAACAGGCTGACACTGTCGGTTTTTAAAATCAAGTCACCGCCGGGTGCCAACACTTTCCGGTAACGTTCCAAAAAACGATGGTGTGTCAGGCGCCTTTTGGCATGCCGTTTTTTCGGCCATGGATCGCTGAAGTGAAGATACAGGCGGTTGATCTCCCCATCGCCGAAGACTTCGTTTAACCATTCCACATCCATCCAGATGTAATGAAGGTTTTGGTTTTCGGTTTCTTCTCCTTTGCGGACGGCTTTTAACAAAGGCTCCTGAATTTTTTCGACACCGATCCAGTTGATATCGGGATATCGGGTGGAAGCTTTGGCTAAAAATTGGCCTTTTCCGGTCCCGAGTTCCACGTAAAGGGGATTGTCGGGATGTGGAAAGCGCGAACGCCACTTGCCTTGCCACTCATTTTTGTTTTCATCCGTGACCCGGAAAACCATCGGGTGATTGGATAGAATTTTCGGTGCTTCTGGATTTCTTCTCAGTCGCATGGTTCTCTCTGATCCTCCATTTAAAATTCCTTTCTATTATAACGATTGACGAGCGGGAAAACAAAGGGTTTCCTGCTTGTGGACGCCCGGTTTTTCCCTGCTGGGTGTATACATAAACGAAGCGGTAAGGATTGGAATAGATAGAAAATAGATCTTTAATGGAAGGGAGAAGGATGGATGTATTATTATCCGTATGGATGGATGGGAACGGAAGGGTATATCGAGCAAAGACGTCCTGAACCCCCGGGCAGGCCGGGTCGCCCCGGTCAGCAGCAACCCCCGCAACAACAGCCTTTCGTGGCTCCGCAAACGTTGCGCCAATATGTCGGTCAGGTGATCCGTGTGGTGGTTCGTGATGTATTCCGTTATCCCACCTACGTTTATGTCGCCGATGTGAACCGATGGGGAGACGCCACCTTGGTTGCTTGCGTTCAAGGGGTGCCCCGGCCGATTGTCGTTTCCTCCAGACAAGTCAGCATCGTGTAACAAGAAAGAGCCGTTTTTCCGGGCCGGTGAAGGGGCGCCCTTCCGGCCCGGATTTTGTTGATATAAATAAAAACATTTAATATGCTAAGATTAAAGCCGGTTCCGTGCTAGTCAAAGCGACGCTTGGCTGGCATGGGGCCGGTGGTCTGTCCGTTTGATTTTGCCATACAATGGGAACAAGGATGGATGATTTTTCGGACTGGTTCGGGGTGTTGATGTGTCAAAAAGAATCTTTCCGCTCTTGATGGTTTTCACGGCTTTTGCCTGTGTGGCTTGCCAGGGGTTTTTCTTCGGAATGCAACAAGACTCCACGGATCGCTGGGGTTTTGATGAAAAATTGTATCAAGAGGTTCCAAAAATCAAAGATTTGCTTTTGGATACGGGTGTGCAAACTTACTTGCAAAATCAGCCCTATATTTACGGCGGAAGTGATGATGGCCGGTATTTGTCCGTCTTGAGTTACATAAAGGAAAAACAAGTGTTCCGGATGGATTTTTACCATTTGGACAGCGGCCGGTGTGTCCAAACCCTTTATTTGCCGGAAAAAAGCAAGCTGGAAAGCAAAATGCATTCCAAAGACGGCGATGAGATGGTGGAATATCTGGAAATCGTACAGGAAACGATCGACAAGGGATACCGGATCAACAAGCCGGTGAAACCGGTTTTGTTAGTAACCGGCAACCGGTATATCCTGCAGAAAGAAGCCGGATGGTATGCACGTGCCTATAAGCAGGATGATGATTTGTATTTGACGGTTGAGAATGAAAAGGGGCGGCGTTGGACGATTTTCCGGAAAGATTTAAAGGGAATCAAAGAAAATGAAATTTATCCTTATTTGGTGCCTTTGAATGAAAATCATTCCGACTGGGCTTTTGCGGTTGTGCTGAAAGGGGACCGGGCAGAAGAAAATATGGTCCGCCGTTTTGATGCCCGTGCGTTCCGGCCCTGAACCCCGCACCCCGCGGCCGGGGCATGGAATGAAGAGGGATTGGGCACTGATTCGACGGGAGGAAGAGCGATGGAGACCAAAATTCTTTTGATTCGTCACGGGGAAACCTTGTGGAACCGGGAATTTCGCAAGCAAGGGCAACGGGATGTCCCGTTGAGTGATTTGGGCAGGGATCAGGCAGCCAAGCTGGCCGGCTATCTGAAGAACGAAACGTTCAGTGCCATTTATGCCAGTGACCTGTCCCGCGCCAAAGAGACGGCACAACTGGTGGCCAAACCGCACCGGTTGCCGGTCACGGTTTTTCCGGAATTCAGGGAAAGAAATTTTGGTGAGTGGGAAGGGTTGATGGATGAGGAAGTGAAACGGAAATATCCCGACTGGAAAGAAGTGTCTTTAAACGGGGGAAAATACGGTGTGGAAACCATAAAAGCCATGCAAAAACGGTTTTTGGAAAAATGCGAGGAATTGGCCAGGAAACATTTTGGAGGGCAAATTGCCATTGTGGCCCATGGTTTGTGCATCCATATGTTTTTGCATCTGGTTACCGGCGGGGAATACGGTCCGCGAAGAGAAAAATTGAAAAATACCAGCTTGACCCGGCTGATTTATCGCCAAAACGGCCGGTGGACGGTGGAAAGTTATAATGAAGTGCCGCATCTTCAATGAGATTATCCGTAATGGAGGTTGTCCGGCTGTGGAAGCAGAATGCAACGATGTTCAAGAGCTCAGAAAGGAGCTTTTCCGGTTGCGGGAAAGGCAGCAGCTGATGGAAGCGGCTTTTGAGAGCGCTTATGAGGGGATTGTTCTGGTGGATTCCGACGGGAACATCGTCATGCTGAATGACACATATGCCAAATTTTTGCAAGTGGATGCCCGGGAAGTCATCGGGCGGCATGTGACCGAAGTGATTGAAAACACACGGATGCACAATTGTCGTCCGCACCGGCCGGCCGGAGCTGGCGCAAGTCCAACGGATCCGCGGCGGAGACATGTTGGTTCATCGCATTCCCATCCGCAAAAACAACCGGGTGGTATCTGCAGTTGGCAAAGTTTTGTTTCAAGATGTGAATGAATTGCACGCCTTGTCCCGCCGGGTCATGCAGTTGAGCAAAGAATTGGACTATTACAGGGGAGAATATTTCAAAAAATTGGGAATTCGATACCGTTTTGATGACATTGCGGGAAAAAGCGAAGCCATGCTCCGGGTGAAGGAAATGGCGCGGAAAGTGGCTTGAAGTGATTCCACGGTTTTCATCGGGGGCGAAAGCGGAACCGGAAAAGAAATGTTTGCCCATGCCATCCACTATGAAAGCCCGAGACGGAAAAAGCCGTTTATTAAAGTCAATTGTGCCGCCATTCCGGAAAGCTTGATGGAGTCGATTTTGTTCGGGTATGAAGAGGGGGCGTTTACCGGGGCTTCCCCGGGAGGCAGAAAGGGAAAGTTTCTCCTCGCGGAGGGAGGCACGATTTTTTTGGATGAAATCGGGGAGCTTCCTCTCACCATGCAGACAAAACTGTTGCGCGTGTTACAGGAAAAAGAGGTGGAGCCGGTGGGAGCGGCTCATCCGGTTCCGGTCAATGTCCGGGTGTTGGCGGCCAGCAACCGGGATTTGGAGGAGATGGTCATGGAAAAGCGGTTCCGGTTGGATTTATTTTACAGGCTCCATGTGATTTCCTTGCAAATTCCCCCGTTGCGCAAGTGGAAAGAAGATATCCCGGAACTGGCACAGATCCTGCTCAAGGAATTATCGGCGGAGCTGGGGATTTACACAAACCGGATCACGCCGGAAGCCATGGGATGCCTGTTGAATTATGACTGGCCCGGAAACGTCCGGGAATTGAAAACGGATGCGTTTGCCGCGCCCGTTCTCGGCACATTGGGCAGCTTGATCATTTTTCTGGCGGGAATCGCGTGGTTGAACTTTCGCAAAAGACGGCTGATTCAAAATGATAAAGAGAATTTGACTTCGTCGGTCAACGAATCCGGTCCACCCCGCGACGAGTCCCAATTGCCGGATTTTTGGCTCTTTTGCTCCCGCTTCTTTTGGTGTTGGCCGGAAACGGCGCGTTTACTTACCTGATCTTGCCGGATTGGTATTCAGAAAAGGTCTTGGAAGCATACGGAGGAATTGAGGTGGATCAGGTTCTGGGGGTCTGGGCGCTGGTTCTTTCATTGACCCTCGGGATTTTGGCGGGAATCCTGATTACCTGGGTGACGCAAAAAAGAGCCGGGAAAGCGTGGGGTTTTAAAAAGCCGGACTTCCGGCAATCCCTGACGGCCGGGGTGTCCGGATCGCTTTTGGCGATCATGAATACGGCCTCGGAAGTGGGGTTTGGAAATGTGATTGCCGGCTTGCCGGGGTTTCAATCGATTACCCGTGCCCTGTTGTCGATGGATGTGAATCCCCTTTTTTCCGAGGCATTGTCCATCAACATTTTGGCCGGCATCACCGGATCCGCATCCGGCGGCATGAGCATTGCCCTCGACATCATGGGGCAAAAGTATCTGGAGCTGGCCGTAAGCATCGGGCTGGATCCTGAGGTGTTGCACCGGATCGCTTCCATGTCGGCCGGCGGCATGGACACGTTGCCCCATAACGGGGCGGTCATCACCCTTCTGGCGATCTGCGGATTGACGCACCGGGAAGCGTATCCGGACATTTTTGCGATCACGGTGATCAAGACGTTGGTTGTTCCGTGTTTGATTTTGTTGACCATCGCGACGGGGATGGTTTAAACATTTTTCAAGAGGAGGATATCAGATGGCGGAAAGAACGGTGATTGTTACAGGTGCTGCCGGAACGATCGGGCAGGCCATTGCCCGGGCGTTTGCCGGGGAAAGAGACTTTGTGGCGGTCTGGGATGTAAAGAAAGAAGCGGCGGAATCGGTGGCGGAACACATCCAAAATGAAACGGCCGGATCGGCCAAAGGTTATGCGGTGGATGTGACCAGCGAAGAGCAAATCATGGAAAATACCAAGCGGCTTATGGATGAACGGGGCCGCATTGATGTGATTGTCAATAATGCCGGCTTGCAACATATTGATCCGGTGGAGCATTTCCCGCTCGAAAAGTGGAACCATTTGCTGGATGTGATGTTGACCGGGCCGTTTTTGTTGATCAAGCATGTGTTGCCGGTGATGAAAAAACAGAAGTACGGGCGGATTATCAATATTTCGTCCGTACACGGGAAAACCGCTTCCCCCTTTAAAGCGGCCTATATTTCAGCCAAACACGGATTGGTGGGCCTGACCAAAACGGTTGCGTTGGAAGCCGCCGATTACGGCATTACCGCCAATGCGATCATGCCCGGTGCGGTGGATACCCCGCTGGTGCAAAATCAACTGGCGAAATTGGCCGCGGAAGAAGGGATCACCAAACAGGAGGCCTTGATGAAACATTTGTTGAACAAACAGTCCGTCAAACGATTTATCCGTCCGGAAGAAGTGGCTGCTTGTGCGGTTTATCTCGCTTCGGATTTGGCCGGGGCGGTGACCGGAGAAACCATTTCCGTATCGGGCGGATGGTAACAAAATTGCCCCGTCTGAAACAGGCGGGGCTTCTTGCGTCCTGCGGGTGGTTTCGTTAAGATAATAGAAGAAATCAAGAAATGAACCGAGGAGCAACGATGACGTTAGAAACTTTATACCAAGAATTGCAGGATTTAAATCCCGGTGAAATTGAAACCATACATAAACTGGTTCAAGCCTTGAAACGCACAAGGGTCAGCCCGCTGGCATATATTGAGGAAGTCATGAACTTTCAAGCCATGGGCTACGATGAACAGAAAAATGCGTACATTCACCGCATGTGTATCACGGATGAATTGAAAAACCGCTACAAAATTTTGCATGGCGGTATTACCGCCACATTTATTGACACGGCCATGGGATCCACCATTTTCCAAATGGAAGGAAAAGATGCCCGGGTCGTGACCCTGGACTTGAACGTTCATTTTTTGGCACCGGGCCAGGAAGGCTGGCTGACTTCCGAAACGCAAGTGATCAAAAAGGGAAAAACGACCATTATTTTGGAAACCAAAGTGTTTGATGAGCGGGAAAAGATGATTGCCACAGCTTCCTCAACCTTTTTCCGTTTGAAGTAGGCGGGGATTTTTATGACAAAACCTTACAAAATCGTGGCAAAAGCGATTCTTTTTCATGAAGGCCAAGTGCTCATTTTGCGCAAGTCGCTGGAAGAACGCCTGGCCAAAGATACTCACGGTTGGGACTTTCCGGGAGGCGGTTTGGAGCCGTGTGAACCGATCATGGATGCGTTGGCCCGGGAAGTGAAGGAAGAAACCGGTTTGGAAGTGAAAGTGGTGGCACCGGCCTATATATACGATGAGATCCAGGAAGAAAAGCATTTGATCATTATTAAATTTGCCTGTGACCAACCCGTGGGAGATCTGATGTTAAGTGCAGAGCACGACCTTTACCGTTGGGTTCATCTGGACGAACTGGACGAGGGAGAATATCCGGAATGGATGAAAGAAGAGATCCGCCGGGCCTATCGGATTTACACCGATTTTCGAGGTCTTTAATTCTTTGCAACAAGAACAGAGAGGTCCTCTGGTTGTGAAACCGGGGGATTTTTTTGGGACGGGAGGAAACGGACATGCTTCGTGTCAATTTTCGTTTGGCCATTTTTTGTGTGTTCTGTGGCGTTTGTGGCGTGTTGTTGGCAGGATGCGGGGATCAGCCGGAAATGGGAACGGGCACGGTGGTTGGAAACGAAAAGAAAGTGGTGATGTTGGAGGAAACCCACCTGCTTGAACTCCGGGAAGATGAACAAAAGATTTATGAACAGTATCAGAGCAAACCGGTGGAAGATTTGAAACAGATTGATCCCATTGTTGCGGCCAAGCTGTATCTCCATGCCGTTTTGAACCATGATGAAGAGATGGAGGAATTGTTGTCGGTCAATAGAAAGCCCGGGGACCACCAGAAACTGATGCAAAAGGTGAACAGCATGAAACGGGTGTTGACCGGGGTGACAAAAGTGAAGTTTGTCCAAGTCGATGACCATACGGGTTACGTGGAATATCCGCTGATGGGCGAAGATGCCAGCCGGTTTCAAATGGTGAAAAATGAACAGGGAATATGGAAAGTGGATACAAGCAGTTTGATTGAATCCTCTTGAACCGTTCCCGGAAACTTGCAGCCACCCTGTGGGTGGCTTTTTTATTGGATTTTATGAAATCTTACCTTATATATATAAAGTTTTATGGTTTAAAAATGCAATTAAACGGGAAATACATAACGCATATCGGGAACAAGGTTTGGATTTTTTATTTGTTGTATTGAAAAAAGGAGGTTTTAGTGATTCGTTTCCGTTGGTTTTCTGTTTTGGGCATGTTTTTTTGTTTTCTGTTTGTAACCGCATGTGTGCCGGACCGCCCCGCAGGCCGGTTCACTCTGGAAGAAGGAACGTTTACTTTTGCAATGAGCGGTCTGTATAAACCGTTTAATTATCATGACACCCGGCGGGGAGGGGAATTGACCGGATTTGATGTGGAGATCGGCAAAGCATTGGCCAAAGAAATGGGCTTGAAAGCCAATCCGGTCGCCACGCCTTGGGAAACCATCATCGCCGGTTTGCAAATGAGAAAATATGATGCCATCATCGGCAGCATGGGGATTACCGAGAAGCGAAAACAAGCCGTTGATTTTACGATCCCTTATTACCGTTCGGGCGCGCAGATTTTTGTGTCCGCAGAGAACACGTCCATTCGATCGGCGGATGATTTGAAAGGCAAAACCATCGGGGTGATGAAGGCGTCCACTTTTAAAGAGGTGGCGTCCGGCTACAGTTCCGATCTTGTGGAATACACCAGCGATATCACCGCTTTGCAGGATTTGCCGACCGGGCGGCTGGATGCCGTCATTACCGATCAGGCCGTCGGATTGTTTGCGATGAACCGGATGAATTTCCCGATCAAAGATGTCGGTGAGCCGCTGACGCAAGACGAGATGGCCATTGCCGTGCACAAAGGGGATAAAGAATTGCGGCAAAAGTTAAATCAGGCACTTGAAAAGATCATCCGGGACGGGACGTATGACCGGATCAGTCACAAGTATTTTAATCGGAATCTTCTGGAAAATGAATAAAAAAGAGATCAAGGGGTGACTTTCAACAGAAACATGGAGATCATGGAAATTTTCCAAATGACGTTTGCCGGCTTTACCAAAGCCGCTTGGCAAACCGTTCAGTTAACGTTTTGGTCCTTGCTTTTGGGAACGGCGATTGGATTGGTGTTTGCGTTTTTCAAAATTTCCCGCAATGCCGTTTTAAACGGAATTGCAACGGTTTATATCACGGTGATTCGCGGGACGCCGCTGATTGTGCAGATTTTTGCCATTTACTTCGGTTTGGCGCAACTGGTGGTGTTGGATTCGTTCACGGCCGGGGTATATGCGCTGGCCATCCATGCCGGAGCTTATATTGCGGAAATTTTCCGTGGGGCGATTCAATCCATCGACAAAGGCCAGATGGAAGCGGCCCGTTCCCTTGGCATGACCTATCCGATGGCCATGCGCCTCATCATTTTGCCGCAGGCTTTTCGCCGTTCCATTCCTTCCTTGGGGAATCAGTTTATCATCGGATTGAAAGATTCTTCCCTGGTGGCTTATATCGGCGGAACCGAGTTGTGGGCCACGGCGTTGGGAGCGGCGGCGGATAATTTTAAGCAGTTTGAGACGTATTTGGTTAACGGGTTTTATTATTTGGCGTTGGTTTTGATTTTTACCTTTCTGCTGCAGTGGGTGGAAAAGCATTTGGATGTGGAACAAAGGAGTGTCCGCGCTTGATTCAGGTGAAAAAGTTGCACAAGTCGTTTGAAGGGGTGCAGGTGTTGAAGGATGTCAATTTTAAAGTGGAAGAAAGCGAGGTGGTTGTCTTCATCGGGGCCAGTGGTTCGGGAAAGAGCACATTGCTTCGTTGTCTGAATTTTTTGGAGAAACCGGACGGCGGCGAAATTTGGTTGCAGGGCAAAAAAATGCAGCCGGAAAAAAAGAATCTGAACCGGATTCGCCAAGAAGTCGGTATGGTTTTTCAGCATTTTCATCTGTTCCCGCATCTGACGGTTCTTCAGAATCTGATGGAGGCCCCGGTTCATGTGAAAAAAATCCCTAAAGAAGAGGCACGGCATTTAGGACTGAAAATGTTGGATAAAGTCGGGCTGCGCGAAAAGGCCCATGTCTATCCTTATGCTTTATCCGGCGGACAAAAGCAGCGGGTGGCGATTGCGCGGGCCTTGGCGATGCAGCCGAAAGTCATGCTTTTTGATGAACCGACTTCCGCCCTGGATCCCGAATTGGTGGGGGAAGTGTTGACCGTGATGAAAGAACTGGCACAAGACGGGATGACGATGGTGATTGTCACCCATGAAATGGGATTTGCCCGTGAAGTAGCTGATCAGGTGATGTTCCTAGATCAAGGGGTGATTGTGGAGTCGGGGCCGCCGGAACAAATTTTCGAATCTCCGAAAGAAGAAAGGACCCGGCAGTTTTTAAGCCAGGTTTACAATTGAACGGGAAGGTTTGAAAACCCCGGGTTGGAGACAACCCCGGGGTTTTTTCAGTTATTAAAGAGCGGACTCCAGTCCGTCTTTTGGATCAAGATGTCGGCATACTTTTCCAGCTGGGCCAGATCTTCCTCATCAAAACGGGCTTCCTTCGGGCTGTCAATATCCAAAACGCCGATGATTTTTCCGTTAACGGACAAAGGGATGACGATTTCGGAACGGCTGTCGGCATCACATGCGATATGTCCGGGAAACTCCAAGACGTTTTTCACCAGTTGCGGCCGCTCCTCTTTGATGGCGGTTCCGCACACGCCTTTGCCGACGGGGATCCGGACACAAGCCGGTTTGCCCATGAAAGGCCCCAAAGCCAATTCGCCGTCTTTCATCAGGTAAAAACCGGCCCAGTTGATGTCGGGCAAGGAATGAAACAAATGTGAGGCGGCATTGGATAAATTCGAAAGCCAGAAGGTTTCGCCTTCCAACAGGGCGGACAGTTGTTGTTGCATGGACGCATAACGAGTGGTTTTGTCTCCCTTTACCTCTTCAAAAGCAAACATGGAAAGCCCTCCGTTTCTCCGGTCAGACCGGTTGATTTCATGTTTTCGCAAGTATGGTTTCCATTGTACACCGGACCGGCGGGGATGAAAAGGTTGTACGCTCATGGCAAAGAAGTGTTAGAATATAAAAATGACAAGAAACAGATGCAACACAGTGACATTGAACCATAAAGGGGATGAAGAAATGCGTGATTCACGTGTTTTGAAATTGGCGGAAATTTTGGTGAACCATTCCTGCAAAGTTAAGCCGGGGGAAAAAGTTCTGATCGATGTATTCGGCAAAGAACGGGAACTGGCCCGTGCATTGATCGAAGAGGTTTATAAAGCGGGCGGGCATCCGTACGTGCAGCTCAACGACCAGATGATCACCCGTGCGCTTTTGATGGGAACTTCTGAAGAACATATGGAAACGTTAACATATCATGCGTTGGAACAGATGAAATCCATGGATTGTTACATCGGGATCCGGGGCAATGACAACGTGAGTGAACTGAGTGATGTTCCCGAAGAAAAAATGCGATTGTACATGAGCCTGTTCAATCACCGGGTACATAGCGAGCAACGGGTGAAACACACGAAATGGGTGGTTCTCCGTTATCCCAACGCGTCCATGGCCCAGCTGGCCAACATGAGTACGGAGGCTTTTGAGGATTACTATTTTCGTGTGTGCAATGTGGATTATGAACAAATGTCCAAAGCCATGGATCCGCTGGTGAAACGCATGGAACAAACGGATGAAGTGCGGATTGTGGGGCCGGGAACGGATCTTACCTTCTCCATCAAAGGAATTCCGGTGGTCAAATGTGCAGGGGAAATGAACATTCCCGACGGGGAAGTGTTTACGGCTCCGGTCCGCGACTCCATCAATGGCGTGATTACGTTCAACACCCCGTCGGTGTACCAGGGAGTCACTTTTGAAAACATCTCCTTTGAACTCAAAGACGGAAAAATTGTGAAAGCCACCGCCAATGACACCGAGCGGTTAAACCAAATTTTGGACACCGATGAAGGAGCCCGCTATGTCGGGGAATGGAGTTTGGGTTTGAATCCGCATATCCATCATCCGATGAAGGATACCTTGTTTGACGAAAAAATCAACGGAAGTTTCCATTTTACGCCGGGACGGGCTTACGATGAAGCAGATAACGGCAACCGCTCGGCCATTCACTGGGATCTTGTTTTGATTCAACGGCCGGAGTACGGCGGCGGAGAAATTTATTTTGACGGCGAACTGATCCGCAAAGACGGGCTCTTTGTAGTGGACGATTTGATTCCGCTCAATCCGGAAAATCTAAAATAAACAAAATGGATCAAAGAGAGGGGCAAAAACATGTTTTTTTGGAAGAAAAAAAAGAAAAGCATTGAAGTTTATTCCCCGATGAACGGACGGTTTGTATCATTGGAAGAAGTGCCGGACCAGGTTTTTTCCCAAGGAATGATGGGGGAAGGATTTGCGGTGGATCCGGCCGGCGGGGAAGTGGTGTCCCCGGTCGACGGAATAGTGATTCATCTTTTCCCGACGAAGCATGCCATCGGTTTAAAAACAGCGGATGACCTGGAAATTCTGGTCCACATCGGTATTGACACCGTGGAGTTGAACGGCGAGGGATTTGAAACCTTTGTCAGTGAAGGCGATTCGGTCAAAGTCGGGCAAAAATTGCTGAAGGTGGATGTGGATTTCTTGAAGGAGAAAGGAAAGTCGCCGGTTTCGCCGGTGGTTTTTCCTCAATCGGCTGAATGGAAGATCGAATTTAAAGAACAAGAAGATTTAAAAGCAGGAGAAACTCATGTTGCAAGCGTAGAAAAAAAATAAAGAGAATCAGCGGCCAAGAGGAAGAGGCTTCCTTCTCATATAATCAGATGGAAGGGGGCCTCTTTTTTCTAAAAGCTGAAGGGGGAATGAATCATGAATTTTCCGGAAGAACAAGTTTTAAACACTCTGGTGGAATTGATGCAAATTCAAAGTCCTTCCGGCCATACCGAGCATGCGATTCAATATGTCGGCCGCCGGTTGACCAAGGCGGGACTGCAGCCGGTGTTCACCAACAAAGGAGGGGTGCTTGTCACCATCAAGGGAGAAAACGACACCAAACACCGGTTTGTGACGGCTCATGTGGACACGTTGGGCGCCATGGTGAAAGAAATCAAGGAAGACGGGCGTTTAAAATTGAGCAAAATCGGCGGGTTCGGCTGGTTTTCCGTGGACGGGGCTTATTGCTTTGTGGAGACGAGAAAAGGTGAGGTGTTTACCGGAACCATCCTCGCTTCCCATACGTCGGTTCATGTGTATCATGATGCCGAAAAACAAGAACGCTCCGATGAAAACATGGAAGTCCGGCTGGATGTGCGGGCCGGCTCCCGGGAAGAGATTGAGGCGCTTGGAATCCGGGTGGGGGACTTTGTTTCATTTGACCCGTCCGTTGTCCAAACGGATACCGGCTTTGTCAAAGCCCGCCACCTGGATGACAAAGCCAGTGTGGCCGTCATGCTGGAGCTTTTAAACCACTTGCAAGAATCCGGGGCGAAACTGCCTTACACCACCTATTTTTATTTCAGCAATTTTGAAGAAGTGGGTTTTGGGGCGAATGCCGGGATCCCGGTTCCTGTTTGCGAATATGTGTCGGTTGACATGGGAGCGACCGGGGAAGGGCAGGCATCGGATGAATTTAGCGTGTCCATTTGCGCCAAAGACGGTTCGGGTCCTTATCATTACGGGTTGACCAATCATTTGATCCGGTTGGCCGAGGAGCATCACATTGCTTATCATGTGGACATTTATCCGCATTATGCTTCCGATGCTAGTGCCGCGGTCCGGGCAGGGTATGATGTGAAGCACGCTTTGATCGGCCCGGGGGTGGATGCTTCTCATGCTTATGAACGGACGCATCGGGATGCCTTGGAAAACACGTATCTGCTTTTGTATCATTATTTGCTTTCAAACATGGCGTAAACCGGGTTTGTGAAACTCAGGCCGTGCGGTTTTCACCAGACGGCTTGTTTTTTGATACGGGATCATTTTGGCAAGAAAAGGAGAGAGAAAAAGTGGATCTCAGAAAGGAACTGGACAGCATTCTCCGGGACGGCAACGATGAGGAAAGGGAAATTTTATCCTTGGCTGTACAGGCCATCCAGCAAAGAAGGGATCGCAACAGTGCCTATTTGTCCGGTTTTATGGGACTGAAGGGTGAATTCATCGGGGAGGATGAGTATCAGTTTTCCATTCCGATCACTCCGTTCATGTTGAATAAAGCCGGCATTGTCCACGGGGGCATCACGGCTGCACTGGCCGATTCAACGATGGGATCATTGATCAACCGGCGGATGCCGGATCAATACCGGGGAGCCGTGACGGCCGAAATGAAAATCAATTATTTGTCGCCGGGAACGGGCGATCGGCTCATTTCCAGAGCCAAACTGCTGAAGATGGGAAGCCATTTGGCAACCGCCACTTGTGAGATCAGGAATGAGAAAAATCAATTGATCACGCATGCGTCGGGAACTTTTTTCATGATTCGAAAATGAGAAAGCAACGGCTTTGGGCGGAACGGAAGAGGGAATGGACGATGGCGGAGATTGGAAGGAGACATACCGCCATTTCCGGTGAGAAAACAGAAGAACGAGGGGGCCTGTTACCGGCACCCTCGTTCGTTTTCCAAGCAGGCGGGTCATTCTGCCACTTCTAGATGTGTCAAATAATCGACCGGCTGATCCTTGTTGCTGCCGTCTGCCAAATACAGCAGCGCCGGGCCTCCTTCCCGGATCGGTTTGTTGTCTTTGGCAAAACACAGATAAGCTTTTTTGGCTTCTTCCATGGAAATGACAACATCTTCGCCCTGACGGCGACGACAAATCAACTTGGTTGCTTTCTCGGAAGGTTCGGCATTGGCCAGAAACGGAGCCAATTCCACAGCCAGACCGCTCACTCCGTCCAGACGCTCCTCCAGAGGGAAACGGCGCTCATCAAAAATCCAAATGGTCGGATCCAAATGAATGGTATATTTTACATCTCCGGTTACCTGAATGACGGAATTCATTATGATCACCCAAACGAAATGAATTTTATAACGTTTTCATTATATCGAAGAAAGAGCAAACAATAAAATAACAAATCCCGAATCGGACATCATAATCCATAAAAGAAACTTCGGAAAGAAGGAAGCCGAAATGCAAAAATTACTGGAGCGTTTGATTGAAAAACATTTGCCCACAACCCGATATGGCAAGTGTGCCGAATATATTCCCGTATTGGCTGAACAGGATCCGTCCCAGTTGGGGATCACCGTTGTCACCAAGGATCAAAAAGTGTATCAGGCCGGACGGTTTCCGAAACGCTTCACGCTGCAAAGCATTTCCAAGGTGATTGCCTTGATGCTGGCGGTGATGGACAACGGGGACCGCAAAGTTTTTTCCAAAGTGGGAATGGAGCCCACCGGCGATCCTTTTAATTCCATATACAATATGGAAATGATGAAGTGGAAAAAGCCGTTAAATCCGATGATCAATGCCGGGGCGTTGGTGGTGACCTCCCTGATCAAAGGGAGAACGGCACGGGAAAAGGCGGGGCGGATCATCCGGTTGATCGAGGAAATGACAGGAAGCAAAGAGATTGAAGTGGATGAAGAAGTTTTTCGTTCCGAATATGAAACGGCGCACAGGAACCGGGCACTGGCCCACTTGTTGAAAGAACTCAATCTGATCGACCGGGTGGAGGAAACATTGGAAGCATATCTGCTTCAATGCTCAATCCAGGTAACCTGTGAAGACCTTGCCAAAATCGGATTATGCCTGGCCCGCTACGGACAAACTTTTGACAACCGGATGGTGATTCCGGTTTATGTTTCCCGGATGGCGAAAACCTTTATGGTGACATGCGGCATGTACAATGAGTCCGGGGAGTTTGCCATCAAAGTGGGAATTCCGGCAAAAAGCGGGGTCTCGGGAGGCATTCTGGCTTCCGTGCCGATGGAGATGGGAATCGGAGTGTTCGGCCCGGCCCTGAACGAAAAGGGAAACAGCATCGGGGGGGTTGCATTATTGGAAGATCTTTCGAGGGAATTGGATTTAAGTATTTTCTAATAACGGGATTCGGTATTTTACAAACGGAGGGGGTCATGATACACTAACTTTAACGCAGGGAAAACGGGCCGTTTTAAGCAACCCAATTGCAATGACGGCGGTCGATGGAGGGGTTTGCTTTGACCATACCAACACAGACCGATTTGAGTTTCAAGGCTTTGCAATTACTCAGAGAAGATGCAGATAAAATCGCTCAACTTATTTCCGTACAGCTTGATAATCTCACCTTGCCAAAATGTCCTTTGTATGAGGAAGTTTTAGATACACAAATGTTTGGTTTATCCAGGGAAATCGATTTTGCCGTCCGGGCAGGATTAATTGAAAAAGAGCAAGGACAACAAATCATTCATGATCTGGAACGGAAATTAGCTGATTTTTATTCCAAGGTTTTGCCTAAGTCTAATGATAATATGTCATAGATGAACAGACTCCTTTGAAAAAGAGGAGTCTTTTTTCTTTTGGGATTCAGGATACAAAAAAGACCGCGCCCAGAATAAAATAGACGATCAGCAACAAAACCCCTTCATACCAGTTGGTCGCCCCGTCCCGGGAAATGGATGCGGTGATCAATGCAGAGACGGCAATGGCTGCAATTTCATGATAAGTGAAGAGAATGTCCATGGGTTTTTGAAACAACCGGCTGACAAAGATTAAGACGGGGGCCACAAAGAGACTGATTTGCAGGCTGCTTCCGATGGCAATTTCCACGGCGGCTCCCATCCGGTTTTTCATGGCCAGAAGGATGGCGGCGCTGTGTTCGGCCGCATTTCCGATGATCGCAATCAGAAAAGCGCCGACGAACAACTGGGACCAGCCGAGGGTGTGAGCGACGGCTTCGACGCTGTGTACAAGCCATTCGCTTTGAATTGCCACAAAAACCGTGGAAATGAAAAGAATGAGGAGGGAAATTTTCCCGGACCAAACCGGTTCCTCTTTTTCTTCTTCCCGGTCCGGCAGACCGTTCACGGTGTCCCCCAATTCGTCTTTGTGCGTGACAAGAGAGAAATAAAGCCACAAAAAATAGCCGATAATCAGGAAGAAAGCAATGATCATGCTGATGATTCCGACCTCCGGCTCCCCGAGCGATTGGATAAAGGCGGCCGGGATAAACAAGGCGATCACGGAAAGCATCATCAGGGATGCATTGTGGCCGGCAAGTTCGGCATTAAAGCGCTGGGTTTTATGTTTCATCCCTCCGAAAAGGACACTCAGTCCCAGCACCAACAGCAAGTTTCCGATCACCGAACCGGTGATGCTTGCTTTGACCATGTCGAAGTATCCCTCTTTCACCAGAAAAATGGCGATGATCAATTCAGCCGCATTGCCGAAGGTGGCATTTAACAGCCCCCCCAACCGTTCCCCGGCATAATGGGCCACATTTTCCGTTGCTTTTCCCAACAACGCAGCCCACAGCAAAAGAGAGAATGAAGCCGCGACAAATTGGATGAATTGGTGGTCCAGAAAGTAGTGGGCCCCTGCACTGAGCAAGGTGGAAAGAATCAATAAAGGATAAAACCATTTGTTATTCAATCCTGCGCACCCCTCATTCCATCAGATGTGGTTTATGTTGAACAAAAAAACATTTTGTCATACGGAAACGCAAAAAAATGTCAAATCCTATCAAAGTATCTGTAAGACGATTTCGAAAGTTTACGGCAGGAAATCTCTGTAAAAAATCGAAATAATTGAACATACTCCATTTTATGAAGGGAGGGACGTTCAATGACTCCCGTGTCCAAGGACATAGCGATATTTATTGATCTGGAAAATGTGTATTACGGACTCAAAAAGTATCATATGGACCCGGATCACCCGGATGAGACCCATAATTTATTTTTGCGCCTGCAAGAACATTACGGACGGGATGCCATCCGCCTCATGGAAGCATATGCGGATTTTGAGCAATTGGATTTGTCCATGATGAGCCTGCAAAAGAAACGGGTTCACATCCACCAGGTGTACGGGAACGGGCGAAACGGCCGGGAACGGAAAAATGCGGCGGACATTCAGTTGTGTTTGGATGCCATGGAAGTGTTATATGAAATTCCCGAAATCAACACGTTCGTGATCGTCAGTGCGGATCAGGACATGATCCCGCTTTTGGACCGCCTGTGGTCAAGAGGAAAGCAGGTTGAACTTTTTTGCCTTTGTGATGAAAGTTTATCCCGAACCGCTCAGTTGCATGAGTTTTGTGACCAAACCCACAATCTCTTCGAATTTTTGAATATTAATGAATTTCAGAATCTGACGCGGCTGGATCGCTTGATTCATAATGCGGTGGTGCAGATTTATGAATGGTATCATGACCCCAACAATATCGGAAAAAGTTATGGAAGCACGTGGATCAAAAATGATTTTATGCGAAAATTTCACCTGGATGAAATGGAAGCAAACCAATTGTTTACGAAGCTTTTGAAAGGAAAATTTATTGTTCCTGTAGAAATTGAGATGGAAGATAAAACATATTATGGTTATAAGGTGAATCTCAACCATTCTCAGGTGCAAACCATGGTGAAAATTGCCGGGTATAAGGTAAGTTGACCGGATTTCCGCGGGATGGTTGTGCTAAACTATAACCGGGGGCCATTCTGACGACAAGGGGGGATGATGCGTGGCTGAAGAAAGCAATCAAGGGACGATCCGGATTGCCGACGACGTGGTTGCCGTGATTGCCGGGCTGGCGGCTGGGAAAACCCATGGAATCGCCAGCATGTCAGGCGGGATGGCTGAAGGGATCGCCAAACGGGTGAGCGGGAAGAACATCACCAAAGGCGTGCAAGTCGAAGTGGGCAATTTGGAAGCGGCCATCGATTTAAGAGTCATCGTGGACTATGGCCAACCCATTCACAAAGTATGCCGGGAACTCCAACAAAACGTGAAAGAAGCCGTGGAAACGATGACGGGGTTACATGTGGTGGAAGTCAATGTCAAAGTGGACGGCGTCCATGTTAAGGAAACGGCCGTCCAAGCCGGTAACGGGGAGTTGCGTTGAAAAAGAGGGTGAAGCCAAAACACCCTCTTCTTTTGTCCCAAATTTTTATTTTTTCTCTTCGAGCAAAGCTTTTTCCAAATCATTCAGCAGTTGTTGGACTTTTTCTTTCAATTCTTCCGGGACTTCGGCTGTGTCATCCAGGCCGTGCGGGAAGAAGTGACGGGAAAACACGGGAGTGCCCAACTCCAGCAATGCTTTCGGGTGTTCCAACCGTTTATCGTTCACCACATCGCCGCTCAGACGCAGGTAATAATTCACGCCATTGGCCGACAGTTTGTAATCGTATGTGACCCGTTCATAATCCCAGGACCAGCGGACGAATCCCAATTTTTTCATTAATTTTTCCATTTCGCCGAATTCTTTTTTGATCCCTTTGGTTTTACTGTCATAAAAAATCATTCCTGTGCGCCTCCTTTGTATTGGCACCGTATTCAATCCTTTTTTATCATAGTACGAACGCTTTGACAAAGCAACCGGACAAAGGGGTATGGAGGCAGAGCGAAAAAGGGAAGAGAGGAGTGCCGGAACAGATGAAAGAACGACTGGATCGTCTTTTTCCCCTCATGCAAAAGTGGCGCCGCCATTTTCATCAATATCCTGAACCTTCTTTTCAGGAGCGGAATACGTCCGAAAAGGTAGCCGGCTATCTGAAAAGTTTAAATCTGGATGTCAAAACGGAAGTCGGCGGGTACGGCGTGACCGGTTTGCTCAAAGGAAAAGGCGACGGGCCCACGGTCGCGTTGCGCGCGGATATGGATGCCTTGCCGATTCAGGATGAGAAAACGTGCGAATACCGTTCGACTGTTCCGGGTGTGATGCACGCTTGCGGGCATGACGGACACATGGCCATGCTGATGGGAGCCGCCACTTTGTTGTCAGAGTTGCGTGAAGAGTTGCGCGGGAATGTTTTGTTTCTTTTTCAGCCGGCTGAAGAGTTGGTTCCCGGAGGAGCCAAAGCCATGATTGAAGACGGCGCATTGGAAGGGGTGGATGTGATTTACGGGGCCCATTTGTGGACGCCTCTTCCCCTCGGCACGGTCGGGTCCCGTCCGGGGGTGTTGATGGCGGCGGCGGATGCGTTCCGGATCGAGATCAAAGGGCGGGGCGGCCATGCCGGATTGCCGCATGAAGCTGTCGATGCGGTGCAAATTGCCGCCCATTTGGTGGTTCATTTGCAATCCATCATCAGCAGGCAAGTCAACCCCTTGGAACCGGCAGTGATTTCAGTGGGAACGATCCAGGCGGGGCAAACTTTCAATGTGATTGCGGAACATTGCCGGCTGGAGGGAACCGTGCGCACCTTCAACGAAGAAGTCCGCCGGTTGATTGTCCGCCGGATGAAAGAAGTCACCGAGACCACTTGCCGCATGTACGGGGCGGATTGCGAGTTTTACTATGAGTGGGGATATCCCGCCGTTTCCAACGAACCCCGGTCCGCCCGGCGGTTAATGGATGAAGCGCGAAAGGTTGACGGAGTTTCCTGTGTGAAGGAAATGGAGCCTTTAATGGCCGGTGAAGATTTCAGTTATTACCTGAAGGAACGTCCTGGCGCCTTTTGCTTTATCGGGGCGGGAAATGATCGGGATTTCCGGTATCCGCACCATCATCCGATGTTTGATTTTGATGAAAGGGCCATGAAAATCGGAGCCGGATTATTGATCCGGATGGCCTTGAGGGAAATGGGATTGGAATTGGAGGAAATAGGGAAAATTCCCGGGCAGTGTCAGGAATGAGTTGTCCCTCCCTGGCAAAGGATATAACCCAAGGGGGGATTCTGATGCATACTTTACGCGAAGTCATGTCGACCAATGTGGAAGCCGTGTCGCCGCAGGACAATGTGTATGAAGTGGCAAACAAAATGCGCAGTTCCAATGTCGGGATGATACCGGTTGTGGAAAACGGCGAGTTAAAAGGCGTGATTACAGACCGGGACCTTGTAACACGGGGAATTGCAGGCAAGAAGCCGAATTCCAGTTCTGTCAGTGACATTATGTCCACCAATCTTGTTTACGGGACACCGGACATGACGGTGGATGAAGCCGCTGAATTGATGGCAAGAGCGCAAGTGAGACGTTTACCCGTGGTGGAAAACAACCGCGTGGTCGGAGTTGTTTCGATCGGAGATCTGGCGGTTCAGCCGCAGTTCCAGGATGAGGCCAGCCAGGCTTTGAACGAAATCTCCGAAACGCACAATCCGAATGCATCCAATGACCTCCAGTGAGTTTGTGCCATGTTGCCGGTGAAACGCCGGCGGCATGGTTTTTTTGCATGCTTTTCACATAAAAATCCGGGTGCATAAAGTGGGCGAAAAGGCCGCAATCTAAAAGAAGATACTGGTTGAAAAGGAGCGAAGAAAACGTGAGCGATAAGATCTCGTCAGCCAATGTGGATAAAAAACCCCAAGAAGCGTATCAAAAACTGGCAAAAAAACATCAACCGCGGCCCAATGTGCTGAAAAACTGTGTGAAAGCATTTGTGGTCGGCGGAGCCATTTGCATGCTGGGACAAGGGTTGTCGCAAATGTACGTCAAGTGGTTCGGGTTTCCGCCGGAGAAAGCCGGAAATCCGACAGTGGCCACATTGATTTTTCTCTCCTGTTTGTTGACGGGGTTGGGAGTGTATGACCGGATCGGTCAATGGGCAGGAGCGGGAACGGCCGTACCGGTGACCGGCTTTGCCAATTCCATTGCTTCTGCCGCCTTGGAACACCGTTCCGAAGGGTTTGTGCTGGGTGTCGGTGGAAACATGTTCAAACTGGCCGGTTCGGTGATTGTCTTTGGAACCGTTGCGGCGTTTTTCATCGGCATCATTCACTACTTTTTCTTTCATTGGATCAAATGATCGGGGGAGATGGAATTGAATCAAAGTAAATTAATCGGGACGAGTACATGGAGTTTTTCTGAAGACCTGTGTGTGCTTTCCAGTGCGGCCACGGCAGGCCCCATGGAAGGCGAAGGGCTGTTGAAGGATCGTTATGACAAAGTGTATTCCGATTTATACATGGGCGAAAATACATGGGAAAAAGCCGAGCGCAAAATGTTGGAAGATGCGGTGCAAATCGCCATTGAAAAAGCCAACCTGACCCCCGGGCAAATCAATTTCTATGTGGCAGGCGATTTATTAAACCAAAACATTTCTGCTTCCTTTTCCGCCAAAACAAACCAAATTCCCCTGCTGGGCGTATACGGCGCCTGTTCCACTTCCATGCTTTCGTTGTCATTGGCCGCTGCTTTGGTGGACGGGGGATATGCCGATTATGCCGTGGCCGGTGTCAGCAGCCATAACTGCACGGCCGAAAGGCAATACCGTTATCCGACGGAATACGGAGGGCAAAAACCGGATACGGCTCAATGGACGGTCACCGGCGCCGGAGCTTGTGTTGTCGGAAAAGGGACGGGAACCATCGGAATTCGCTATGCGACCATTGGCAAGGTGACGGATTTGGGGGTGAAAAATCCGTTTGACATGGGATCAGCCATGGCACCCGCCGCGGCCAAAACGATTCAAACCCATTTTCAGGATACAGGCCGGACAGCAGATGATTATGATTTGATCGTCACCGGGGACTTGGCCAGCGTGGGATTGCCCATTGCCAGGGAGCTGTTGGAAAATGAAGGTTACAACATGGGATCCAAATTCAAAGACTGCGGTTTGATGATCTACACCCAGGATCAACAAACCTTCGCCGGGGGCAGCGGGTGTGCCAGCAGTGCAGTGGTGACCTACGGTCATTTATTGAAAGCGATGGAAGAAGGAGAGTATGACCGGATCCTGGTGGTGGCAACCGGTGCCTTGCTCAGTCCGGTTTCTTATCAGCAGGGCGAAGCGATTCCTTGCATTGCCCATGCCGTTTCATTTGAAAGGCGAAATGAGAAGGGAGGGTCTTGATGCATAATGAGCCACCAGCCGCGGTTTCTTATTTGGCCATCGGGGATTCATTGACGGAAGGAATCGGGGCAAACAGTCCCCAACAACATTTCGTGGTCCAGCTGTTCCGTTATTTAAGGCATTCCGATCACTGTCACTTCCGGAATTGGGGGATTTCGGGAATGACTTCCACCGAGTTGTTGCAGCTGGTGCAACATTCGGCTTTCCAACGGCTCCTCCCGCGCTTGACCCACTTGACCGTGACCACGGGCGGATGCGATTTCATCGAGCTGTTTGAAAAAGGAAAGCTGACCGTCGGGGAAATCCTGAAATCTTCCCGCATGGTACAAAGCAATGTCCGGCAAATCCTTTCGGTGATCCGGCGGCAAAATCCCCGCCTGACCGTTTATCTGCTGGGATTTTACATTCCGTTGCCGGCATATGAGCTGGGGATCGAACAGGCGAAGATCTTTGTCCAGATGTTGAACCGGGCGTATTCGGGTTTGTGCAAGCGGTTCCGGGTGAATATGGTGGATCCGTATCCGTCGTTTTTAAACCGCAAAGAGTATTTTGCCGATGAAGTGCATCCCAACCAAATGGGTTATGATGAATTGGCCCGGTTGTTCATCCAGTCGGCCAAGCAAGATTCCCTTCAGAATCCGGGGGAAATGAGCAAAACCATCTCTTAAAAAAGGGGTGGTTTTTCTATTATCATAATGATATCATATAGATAACAAATCGATTTCGAGGTGAAGGTATGAATCAATCACGGGAAGTTCTGACTTGGAAAGTGAATGGCTTTTTGATGCTTTTGGTTCACTTGATTTTGCTGGTTGCCGGAGCAGGATTGGTTTTGGCAGGTCATTTGATTGGCATTGTTTTGTTGATCTTGTTTTTCGTCACTTTGCCGGGGTACACCCTTATTCAGCCGAACGAAGCACGCGTTTTGCTGTTTTTTGGGAAATATGTCGGCAGTGTCCGGGAAGATGGGTTTTTCTGGCTCAATCCGTTTGCTGCCAAGAAAAAGATCTCTTTGCGCGTCCGGAATTTTCAAAGCGATAAGTTAAAAGTAAATGATGCCGACGGCAATCCGATTCTGATCGGAGCGGTGATTGTCTGGCGGGTCGTCGATTCAGCCAAAGCATTGTTGGACGTGGAAGATTTCGATTCATTTGTTGCGGTGCAAAGTGAAACGGCCATCCGGGCCATAGCCAGCCGTTATCCGTATGACCGTCAAGACGATGCAGAAATCTCTTTGCGTACGGCCACCGACGATGTGACGGAGAATTTGCGTGAGGAATTGGGGAAACGTTTGGCGATTGCCGGGGTGGAAGTATTGGAAGCACGGATCAGCCATTTGGCATATGCCCCGGAAATTGCCCAGTCCATGTTGCGCCGTCAGCAAGCGCAGGCAGTCATTGCCGCACGCAAGCAAATTGTTGAAGGGGCCATGAGTATGGTGGAAATGACGCTGTCCCATTTGGAAAAACAGGGTGTGGTTCAATTGGATGAAGAAAGAAAAGCGGCAATGGCCAATAATCTGATGGTGGCGCTGGTTTCGGAGAGTGAATCCCAGCCTGTGATCAATACAGGCACCCTGTACTCATGAGCAAAGAAAAAAAACGTTTCCTTCTCCGGATCGACCAGGCACTTTATTCGGCTTTGGAAAAATGGGCAGCGGATGAGTTTCGCAGTGTGAATGCACAGATCGAGTTTATCTTAAAACAAGCAGCGAAAAAAGCAGGCCGGTTTCCTCCCGGAACCAAAGACCGGGAAGAAGGAAAATAAACTATAACGCTATGCATCCCGTCTATACCAAATCACCCCCCGATTCATAACTAGAATCAAAGGGGTGATTTTTTTATGAGTGCCAACTATCATTTGTTGCTCCGCTCCCCCGCCCATCTGAAAAAAATCAAAGCCGCGGGAGGAAACATCCGGTTCGTTGGAAAATACACGCCGGCAGTGATTGTATCTTTCAAACATCCCGACCAGGTGCGAAAAATTGCCAATAGTCCGGAATTGATCAGCATTGCCAAAGACCAGTTATTAACCCTCCCGTATTATAAAGTCAACAAAGTGATCAAGGCATCGGCCGTGCCTTATCCCGAGCACAAGTTGATGAATCATCAGGTATTGACATGGAATATCGCCCGCGTGATCGGAAAACGCCGTCTGAACAGCGGAGCGGGCGTCCGGGTCGGTGTCATTGACACGGGGATTGATTTTCATCATCCCGATCTGGCTTCCAATGTGAAAGGGGGCGTCAACATTTTGTCTCCTTCACTCCCGCCGATGGATGAAAACGGTCACGGGACACACATTGCCGGCATCATCGGTGCGTTGAACAATCACTACGGTGTGGTGGGAGTGGCTCCGAAGGTTTCGCTTTATGCCATCAAAGTGCTCAATGCATCCGGCAAAGGGACAATTTCCAATTTGATTCGCGGTGTGGAATGGGCGATTGCCAACCGGATGCATATTTTAAACATCAGTATCAGTGGGGGAAAACTGACCACGCCTCTGTTGGATTATGTTCTTCAGGCGGCGGTCAAACGCGGGATTCTGGTGGTGGCTGCAGCCGGTAACACCGGAACGCCGGCGGGGACGGGAGACACTGTTTCGGTCCCGGCGCGGTTGGACCCCGTGATTTCGGTGGCGGCATTGAACCGGAATAACGGGCGCGAGCCTTACTCCGCGACGGGAAAGGTCGATTTGGCCGCACCGGGTTCCCAAATTCTGAGCACCTACTCGTTCCGACGGTTTGCAATCTTAAGCGGCACATCCATGGCCGCCGCCCATGTCAGCGGGGTTTTGGCCATTTACCGGGCGGCTTATCCGCGGATGGATGCCAATGAGCTAAAAAAAATGGTTTTCCAACGGGCCATTGATTTGCCGCCGGCAGGTCCGGATCCTTGGACCGGAAGGGGTTTGGTCCGGGCGTTGTGAGCTCACATGAGGTATTGCAGAAAAAGGGTGGCAAACCCGAAATAAATCATCAGGGAAAAAACATCGTTTAAGGTGGTGATCAAAGGGCCGGAAGCGGTTGTCGGGTCTATGCCGAATTTCTCCAAAATCAGGGGGACGAAGGTGCCGACCATGGTTCCCAGGATCAGGGTGAAGAAAAGGGACAGCCCGACGACCAATCCGAGCTGAAAGCTTTTCCAAATGCCGATTGCCAGGATGATGAAAACGCTGCATACCAAGCCGATGAGCACTCCGGCAATCCCTTCCTGCCTGATGAATTTTCGGAAGTGATCCGGGGCGGGTTGGTCCTTGGACAGGGCCCGGATGGTCAAAGCCAGCGATTGCGTCGCTGCATTTCCGGTCATCCCGGCGACCATCGGCATAAAGAGCGTCAAAACGGGAAGGACTTCAATGGTGCTTTCAAACAAGCCGATAAGATTGGCGGTGAAGATGCCGATGCCGAGTAAGATGATGAGCCAGGGAATCCGTTTGCGGGCGGAATCAAAGGGATCCACCAAGTCCGTCGGTTGGACGGCCGACAGTTGTTCCAAATCTTCCTGGGCTTCTTCGATCAGGACATCGATGATATCATCCACGGTGACAATGCCCACCAGCTTTTTGTTATGATCGACCACGGGCAGGGCAAGAAAATCGTAGCGGCTCAGGATCCGCGCCACTTCTTCCTGATCCATGTCAACCGGAACCGAAATGACCCGTTCATTCATGATCCGGCCGATTTTTTCATGCGGTTCGCGGATCAAAAGGTCCCGCAAGGAAAGAACGCCGATCAACCGGTGCCGGACATCGGTCACATACAAATAATAAATCGTTTCGGCAGCAGGGGCGATTTCCCGCAAATACTGCAACGTTTTTTCCACCGTATAGTGGGAGAAGATTTGGACGTAGGCATTGGTCATCAATCCCCCGGCCGTGTCTTCCGGATAATGGAGCAATGCCCGAACCTGATCGGCTTCCACTGTTTTCATCTCTTTTAAAAGCAAAGTGGATTGGGACCATTCCAGTTCGCCGAGCAGATCGGCGACATCGTCGTTGGGCATGTGGTCGAGCACTTGCGCGGCTTTTTTTTGTCCCAATGCGGCAAGGACTTCCTTTTGTTCCTGAAGATCCAGTTCTTCCATGAGAAGAGCGATTTCTTCCGGCCGGAGCAGGGTGAGCAGGCGCCTCCGGTAAATATTGCTCAATTGGAAAAACAGGCGGGCCAGGTCATACGAATGCAATTTTTGGATCAGGGCCCGAAAACCCGGTTGATCCATGTTTTGCAAATAAGTCAACAGCTGCTTGAAATCTTTTTGTCCGATTGGTTGATGATCCATGATGGATTTCCCCTTGTCATAAGCCAAGCTTGGATTTACATAAATTGAAACTGACGTGACCAAAAAGGAGGAAGTTCAATATGTACCCAATGTTTTACCCCCCGTTCAGACATGGTTATGGCAGTCCGTATTACCCGTTCCCGGGTTATCCTCCGGGCACCGGTTGCGGATGCGGAGGAGGCCGTTACGGCGGATACATGCCGGGTTACTCATACCCTTCCAACCCTCCGTATGGGGGAGCTTATGGTCCGCCTCCTCAATCCGGGATGTCATATCCTATGTTTCCACCAGATGACCAAGGATATCAGTGGCAGTGGCAAAGGCCGCGCCGGAACAACCCCCGGGCCTGGGAATCGCCCGAATCTCCGGAATCCCCTTGGTTCCGCGCTTATCAGAATCAGGAAAAAAACGAGAAAGAAGAAAAGTGACCCGCCCGGGTTTTCCCTTTGTTTCATGCAAAGGGAATTTTTTTTGGAAAAAACAAGATCATTGAAAACAAACCGGGACGGACACACTACGGACAGAAGGAGGGAATGGAAATCATGAGAATACCGGATGTGATTCGCGAACCGGAAATTGCTCAACCCCGTCAACCGGAAATCATGACGCCCCGGGATCCGGAACCCGAAAGGAGAGAAGAACCGCACGCTCCAGACCGGAGTCCGGAACGGGTCATAGAGCCGAAACACTAAGAAAAAACGGAGCTTGTCAAAATGATTTGACAGGCTCCGTTTTGGTTTAAAGCCAATGAACCTCGGCGTTTTCCACATGATTTTTGGGTTCTGTGACAATAATAATGGCAGGATAAGTGATGACCTGTGCTTGGAAAGAATCTTTGGACGGTTCGTGTTTTTGCGCATGAACCACCAGTTTGTTTCCCTTTTGCTCCACTTTTTTCACGTCAATTTTATAGCCTGCGGTCGGCTTTTCTCCCAAACTTAAAATGACATATTTTTTGGAGTCGGCTGAAAGCAGCCGGATGGATTCCCCGGGGGATTGCAACGATTCTTGAGCCTGGTTTTGAAGTTGTGACGGCACCTGTTCCAAAGAGACGACTTGAAAAGGAAGTTCTTCCATGACCGTTCCTCCCGTGTCAGATTCTTGACCGAAGGTTGAGCAGCCGGCCAACAAACAAACAATGAAAATGGAGACAATGGCTTGGAAAGTGCGCAATGGTTTTTCACCCCACAATTGTTTTTATGGGATAGACGTTTTTTTATGACCGGGAGTTTCAACATTCTCTTTCCCGGTCACCGATTGGGGGACAGGAGGTGAAAAGGGTTGGCTTTCAAACCACTGATTGTCAGGGACAATGGGATCATTCTCGCAGAAAAACGGGCTCCGGGGATTCAGGATGTGATTCAAACACTGGACCGGTTTGCCCGGTGTGTCAAAGAAACGGATGATTTGTACACCTACCGGTGGGATGAATGCTCCCTGTGGCAAGCCGCCGCCGACGGCTCCGACCCGGACCGCCTCGTGACGTGGATTCGGCAACATGCCAAATTTCCTCTTTCTTCCGGACTGGTGAAAAAAATAAAAACGGAAATGAAACGTTTCGGTTTGATCCGGTTTGAGAAAGATAGCGACGGGACGTTTCTTTTGGTGTGCCCGGAAGAAGAGATCATCCGACGCATCAAACGGTTGCCGGAGATTATGAAATGTATTCTTCAAAAGGGCAAAAATACCCTTGTGATTCCGATGGAATATCGGGGATGGTTGAAAAAGAAATGTGTCGATTGGGGCTATCCGCCTTTGGATGGCATCGGCCCTTCCGAAGGGGCGCCGCTTTCCCTGCGCTTGAAAACCGGACTGCGTCAATACCAGCAACAAGCGGTGGAGGCTTTTTGCCATCCGGAGCAAAGCTGGCGGACCAGCGGTGTGATCCTGTTGCCGTGCGGCTCGGGAAAAACCGTGACGGCCCTTGGCATTATGGAAAAGATTCAAAAAGAGACGTTGATTCTGACCCCGAATGTCACCTCCTGCCGGCAATGGATCCGCGAATTGAAAGCGAAAACCGACTTGCCGGAAGAATGGATTGGAGAGTATACATCTTTGGAGAAAAACATTGCCCCGGTCACGGTCACCACGTACCAAATGCTGACCAAAAAGGACGGGAAAACGGGGGCGTTTCTGCACATGAACCTTTTTTCGAAAAGAGATTGGGGACTGATCATTTATGATGAAGTGCATTTGTTGCCGGCGCCGGTTTTCCGGGTCACCGCCGACTTGCAAGCCAAAAGGAGGCTCGGGTTGACAGCGGCATTGATCCGGGAAGACGGTCGCGAAAAGGATGTGTTTTCGCTCATCGGGCCGGTGATTTATGCCACCCGGTGGAAAGAGATGGAGAAAGGGGGATGGATCTCGGAAGCGGTTTGCCATGAAGTGCGGGTTCCGCTTTCCAATTCCCTGAAAGAGGTTTACCAAGCCGCCGAAAAGCGCCACCGGTACCGGCTGGCCGCGGAAAATCCGCTGAAGCAGGAGGCCTTGCAAGAGATCTTAAAAAAGCATCGGGGCGAGCAAATTTTGGTGATCGGCCAGTATGTGGATCAGCTGAAAGCTTTGGCAGAGCGTTTTGACGCCCCGCTCATCACCGGTTTCACCCCGCAACCGGAACGGGAAGAATGGTACAGGAAGTTTCGGGAAAAGGAAGTCTCTGTATTATTTGTTTCCAAGGTGGCGAATATGGCGATCGACCTGCCGGATGCGAAAGTGGCCGTTCAAGTGTCCGGAACGTTTGGTTCCCGTCAGGAAGAGGTCCAACGTTTGGGGCGGATTTTGCGGCCGAAAGCAAACGGCCAAAAAGCTTATTTTTATCAGCTGGTCACCCAAGACACCGTGGACCAGGAATATGCATGGCGACGCCAAACTTTTTTGCGGGAAAAAGGGTATCAATATTTCGTCGTGAAGTGGGGAGGAACGTAACGATGCGGGTGAAAGAGCTCCGGTATTGTTTGACTTCATTACCCGGCGAAAAACGAAAACAGATTGCAGACGCCTTGGCTCTGAACGAAAAGGCGTCAATGGAAACGATGGAGCGGAAACTGACCGATCCCGCTTATTATCAGGATTGCCTTGAAAAGATGGACCGAAAGGTGCAGCGGTGGTTTTGGTCGGTCTTTTTAAAGGGAGGAAAAATAAAGAAACAAGCCCTGCATCAGGAGAAAAACCTTCCGCTTTCCAAAGTGGAATATCAGCGTCTGCTGGATGCGGCTTGCGGGCGGGGGTGGGTTTACTGCCTGCGGAACCGGCATATGGAGCGGATGTATTACGTGCCTTGGGAGATCCGGGTGGCCTGGGCCCGGTCCATTCCCGTCGCACAGTCCCTTCGCCCGTTGGATGAAGACCGCGTCGATCCCGCCCAATCCCATCCATTGAAAGCAAGCCAGGCTTTTTTTCACTTTTTGTCATCTTTAAGCCATGAGCCGTGGCTGTTGAACCGGACCGGCCATCTCTCCCAAAAAGACCTGAAAAAAATGGATGTCGAGTTGGATTTGGAGGACGTTCATGGATCTTGGCCCGGCTGGGCCGTTTTTCTGCTGGAAACCGCCCGTTTGCTCGGGTTGGTCACGGAGACCAACAAATATGTTGCCGTCCATCAAAAAAGGTGGAAAAGCTGGCTTTCCACCCCTTGGCCGAAAAGCGTCGCCCAATTGTATGAAGCCGTTCGCCATGTCCTGTTGAAAGACTACCCGGAGTTGGACGGACTCTGCTTGATTTTGGAACAATTGCCGGCCGGAATGTGGTGGGGATTGGAAGAAGTCTGGGTCCGTCTGCAAACGGAGGTGCCGCTGAAATTGCCGTATCATCTCATCAAACGGGTGGAAGAGGGGTTTATCACTCCGATGGCGTGCATGGGCTGGTTGGAGTCGGGCAGGACGGAAAAAGGAGAAACTTGTTTCCGGTGGATGCCTTATCCCCCCAGGGAATGGGTGGATCCGGGCGAAATACCGGTCTATGTCGATCCCGCACCGGAAATTTATGTTCCGTTTCATTTTTCGTGGGAAAAGCGGCATGAACTTTCCCTGTGGGCGGATTTTATGGGCGGGGATCACATGCTTGTTTACGAAATCAACGAAAGGTCATTGGCCCGGGGGCTCCGATACGGACGGACGGTGGACAAGATCCTGCAAACACTGGAAGCATGGGCGGGGGAAGTTCCGTCTCCCGTAAAGGAAAGGTTGCTGGATCTCAAAAAAAGAACCGGTGCCGTCACACTGTCAACATGGACGTGCCTGAAAATTGAAAGCGATGACGGGACCAATGAGTGGCCGGCACGCTTGGAAGAGGCTGGCTGGGAAGTCAGGAAACTGAACGAGTCCGAGTATTTTATCAAAGAAATGCCGGGAAGAGTCGGGGCCTGGCTGAAACGGCAGAACCGGGAAGTCATCATGGAAAAAAAAGAATGGACGGGTCAAGCCGGGAACCTGGAATCCGACTTTGAGGGCATCCGGGATTGCCGGGTTGAATTTCCGGAACCGGAGACCGTTCCTTTGCCCAAGGCCTGGTTTTCCGGGCTCAGACCCTATGGAATCAACATGGCCAGGGAAATGGTCCGGCAAAGCATTTCTCACGGATTGCCGATTTTCATGGAGTATCAGGGACGAAAAATGGAAGTGTATCCGGAACATTTGCGTTATGAAAACGGCAAATGGATGATGGAGGCGCTGGTCGGAACCGAGCGCAAAAACATTCATTTGGGGGAAGTGAAGGCTTTCCAGTTGTTGCCCACTCCTTCTGTATTGGTGGAAAATCCATTACAATAAAAAGGAGGAGGGGTGTTCATGGAAACACTGGACATGGCGACCATACTGCTTGAAGCGTATCAATTGGCGGATAAAATCAACGAATCGCCGGAAGTTGAAGAGTACCTGCGGACCAAACAGCAGCTGAGTGAAGATCAGGAAGCGCAAAAAATGATCCGGGAATTCCACAAGGTGAAGGATCAGTTTGAAGAAGCCCAGCGGTTTGGCATTTTCCATCCCAATTATCACGAGGCCAAGGAAAAGGCGGTGCAGTGGCAGGAGAAATTACGGAAACACCCGACCATCCATTCTTATTTGGTGGCTGAGGAACAGCTGGACCGGCTGTTGCATGAAGTCTCCCGGACCATCGCCCATGCCGTGTCCGAATCCGTGAAGGTGCCGGGCAATGATCCGGTTTTCCCGATCGGGGCCAAAGGTTGCGGCGGATGCGCAAGTCACTCTTCCTCTTGATTTTATCCCTTGTTGAAATAGAACGAGCCGGCAGGGAAAGTGCCTCGGGGCTTTTCTCTGCCTTGTTTATATTTGGTACATTTCCCGCATTGAATAATTGTTAACAGAGTGTTAACATGATATTAGGCTGTTTTTTTATCCAAACATTGGCGCCCTCCGGACACGTTCCGAAGAAAAGGAGTTACCAAGCATGAATATTGCGGAAAGATTAGGTTTGGCTGTTTGGGTCAATGATCTGAAGTCAGCCCGTTCGTTGGGTCGCATGGGAAACATACATTACATTTCCAAACGATTAAAGTACGTTTACCTTTACATTGATGAAAAATCTGCGGATCAGGTCATCCACCGCATTGAGCAATTACCGTTTGTAAAACGCGTTGAAAGGTCGCAAAGAAGGAACATTTGCCTTGACTTTCATAAATCATGATGTCCATACTTTCATTTCTGTCACATCCAGTGACAGTTTTTTTGTTGTCTGTTATTTCGCATATCGAAATTTACCATGTCGGAAGGAGTAAGAAAAGATGCCGGTCTGGAAGCGAAACATGTATATTTTGATGGTGTCGCAGTTTTTGGTTTTAGGATCGATGACCATGATCATGCCGTTTCTTCCGCTTTATTTGAAAGAACTGGGCATGACGGATCCCAAGCAAGTCCAATTATGGGCCGGCTTGATTTTTGGGATCAACTTTTTGTCCCAGATCATTGTCCAGCCGATCTGGGGGAATCTGGCCGACCGGTACGGCAGAAAAATGATGATCTTGCGTTCCGGGTTTGGCATGTCGGTGTCCATTTTTCTCATGAGTCTGGCCACATCCCATTGGCAGCTGTTTTTCCTGCGCCTTTTAAACGGGGTGGTTTCCGGGTTTATTCCGGCTTCGATTTCATTGATGGCGACCAACTCCCCGAAAGAAAAAAGCGGTTATGTGTTGGGGATGTTGCAGGCCGGGGCCACCGCCGGATCCATCATCGGACCCTTTATGGGCGGGGTTTTGGCCGAATTGGTCGGATACCGGAATAACTTCATTATCACATCCGCCATGTTGCTGACCGCGTCGTTGGTAGTGTTGTTTGCGGTCAAGGAAGAGAAAAAACCGGACCCCTCCGTCCAGCCGAAACAATCGGTTTTGAAGGACGGTCTTTTTGTGCTGAATCAGCGCACGTTGCTGCTTCTTTTCGGAGTCGGCTTGTTGTTGCAATTTGCCAATGTCGGCCCGACACCGCTGATGTCTTTGTTTGTGGATGAATTGGGAGCGCACGGGCACGTCGCTTTTTTTGCCGGACTGGTGACGGCGATGACAGGCATATCCAACATGCTGTCTTCCCCGGTATTGGGCAGAACCGCCGACCGTTACGGATCGGACCGGGTTCTTTTTATGGCTTTGATCGCTTCCGGACTGCTCTTTATCCCGCATATGGCGGTCACCAACATTTGGCAGCTGTTGATTCTCCGTTTCTTATTGGGGCTTTGCGTCGGAGGATTGTTGCCTTCGTTGAACACATTGATCCGCCGTTTTTCGCCCCCGGGAAAAGAAAGCACCGCATACGGGTTTTACACCAGTGCCAATAGCATCGGCAATCTGCTCGGTCCCATCTGCTACGGCGCCATGTCGGGATGGTTTGGCATCCGTGGCGTTTTTCCGGTGACCGGACTCATTTTGATCCTGAATGCTTTTTGGTTCCATGCGGTGATGCGCAAGAAATTCCGGGATCCCCATTCCCGCAAGGCGGCCAAATCGGCCTGACAAAAAAACGAATTTGGAGGTTTTGGCTTGTTTCTTTCCGCCTCTCTTCCATACAATAGATAAAGCAATGATGATTATTGGTGAGGAGAGATTCTGTTGAACTTTTTTCAGGATTTGAAGGAAAAACTGGAGAAAAGTGTGGAGACGGCCGGCCAAAAATCTCAGAAAATGTTGGAGATGAGTCGCTTAACACTTCGGATAAAAGGGAAAAAAGAAGATATCGAACACGAGGTCAGCAAACTGGGGTGGCAAGTTTACCGCCACTGGGAGGAAAACGGGAATCTCGAATTGTCGGACAGCATTGTCCTTTCTTTGGAATCGATCCGGGATCAGCAAAAACGGCTTGAAGCGTTGACCAAAGAGCTGGAAGAGTTAAAGAACAAGGAGATTGTTTCCCGCAAGGAAGCCGAACGGGTTCCTTTGGATTTGGCATCGGACGAGTCAGAGGGGGGGACGCGGGAAGCTTTGGTGTCTTCCGTGATTTACATCTGCCCTTATTGTGCCCGTCAAATTGCCCCCGATGATTCACGCTGTCCCCATTGCCAAAAACGCTTCAATTGAGGAGAGGAGCGTCCATGAAGCAAAAAAATAAAATCATCGCCATGCTTCAGGTGTTAAAAAAAGAAGCACTGACCAAAGAGGGAGAAAAAAAAATCATCGACCAGTTCAACCGCAAGGTGGAAAGCGTCGGCGGAATCCAAGCATTGATTCACAAATTGAAGGTCATGTACCACTATTTTCGTGATCCCGGCGTCAGCATAAAGAAAAAAGGGTTGGTGGGAGCGGCCCTTCTTTATTTCATCCTGCCGACAGATGTGATTTTTGACTGGTTGCCGGTGGTGGGTTATATGGATGACATGGCGGCCGTCTTGTTTGTTTGGCGGTTTTTATCAAAGGAGCTCGAACGGTTTGAACGGGGAAAAGAGCTGAAGTAGCCAACTGGTTCCAAAAGTAGGAAATCAGCGGAGACATTTTTTGGCAATAAGCTGATTTCTTACTTTTTTTATTCTTGCACTTTTGCTACAATAAATGGAGAATATTGTAGATCCGGTGGCATTGACAGACTTTCTTCGACAAAAAAAGGATCGAATCGGTTCGATAATTTTGATGGATAAAAAGGATAAGTGGAGAGAAAAGTTGAAGCGGAGTACATATGAGGGCGAGAAAGGGGAATCAATGATGAACCACAGGTCTGTGGCGATTACAGTGACAAGCGGCAAAGGAGGCGTCGGCAAGTCGACGACCGTTGCTTCACTGGGGTTGGGTTTGGCTCAGTTGGGTTATAAAGTTTGCCTGGTGGATACCGATATCGGATTGCGCAAGCTGGACTTGATGCTGGGTTTGGAAAACCGGATCGTCTATGATCTGGTCGATGTGATTGAAGGGGTAAGCAAATTGCGCCAGTCCCTGGTTCGCCATAAAGAGTACAATCAGCTCGCACTTTTGCCCGCGGCGCAAACCAGGTACAAGGAAGAAGTTTCACCTGAACAGGTCCAAGCGATTGTGGATGAGCTGCGGAACGAATTTGACTATATTTTGATCGACTCGCCGGCAGGGATCGAAGGAGGATTCCGCAACGCGATCGCATCCGCGGACCGGGCCATTCTTGTTGTCAATCCGGAAATTCCGTCCGTCAGGGATTCGGACCGGGTCATCGGTTTGTTGGAGTCGGCAAACATCCGGCAAATCGACTTGATCGTGAACCGGGTGCAACCCGGAATGGTCAGAGACGGGGACATGTTGAGCGTGGAACGGGTACAAAGCCATCTCGCCATCAATCTTTTGGGCATTGTTCCGGAGGACAAACGCATCATCCGTTCTTCCAACACCGGAGAACCGGTCATTTTGGACCACAAATCGTTGGCCGGGAAAGCGTTTGCCAACATTGCCCGCCGGTTGATCGGAGAAGAAGTGCCGTTTTTGGAATTGGAGTCTTCCACGATTATCACCAGGATCAAGAGGTTGTTCCATATCGCTTAATGAAATTTGAGGTGACAAGGATGGCTTTTTTGAACATGTTTAATCGGGATAAGGATGAACCAACGGCCATGACGGCAGATGACAGGTTGTCATTGGTGCTCAGCTATCAACGATCGGACATCAACGAACAAAAGCTCAAAGAATTTCGCGCACGGCTGATCGAGTTATGCGATGATTTTGGTTACGATGTGGTCGGGCAAGTGGTGGTGGTTCCACAATCCAAAGAACGCACAACCATCATCAACGCAAGCATTCCGGTGAAATTGAAAGGCCAGGTATAAGTAAAAGCACGGACCGGTGCGGGTTCGTGCTTTTTCTGTTTACAAGAACTTGTGATTGATCAGGTGTTTTTCCAAAAACTCGATAATATGGCTGGGAAAAGCCTTGTCTTCCGTCAAGGTGAACATGGCCACCGAAACCCGGGTGGTCCCGTATGTACGCATGAGGGAAAGCAATTTGGATTTCGCTTCATTGTTGGGGCGCCCGTATTTTTTCTCAAAAGCTTTTAAAACCAACTCTTCTTCTGGTGTCATGGATGATGCATGATCCGTCCTGTCATCGGAAGGAGTGAGTAAAGATTGTTGATATGTATGCATTTGATGAAACGCGGTTGTCAATTGTCGATTGGTTCCGGAAAGATCCTTGGATGGGACGGGAAAGGACTGGTTCACCTGTTGTAGTGACGGATGAAACGGCCAATCATGCAATTGCCGGCGGCGCCGGGGTCGTTGCACGGGAAGGTGTTTGAATTTTTCGGGATGTTTTCGTCTCAAGGTATAAATCCGTTGGTAGATGGCTCCCTGGGTGCGGGAAAGTTTTTTTTCCAGTTCGCTGATTGCGGCAGAGAGGGACTTTCCTTCTTCCAAATATTGATTGACGGTGTCAATGACCAATTCTTCCTCTTCTTTTTCCCAGCTGTTCAAGCGGTTCCCGCCGTCCGGAGAATTTTCTAAAGAGTGGAAACGATCTGGATATTCCGACCTCAGCTTCCTGACGTGGGACATCACTCCGGAATATCCGCGTTTTAATTGTTCAGACAGTTCTTTTAGAATTTCCCGTTCTTTTTTACCTTCTTTTAAACCTTCATTCATTGTTTTTATAATCAATTCGTTTTCTTCTTCGGTATATTTCCCTTTTTTTGTTTCAAAAAACATTCGGTGCAAACTCCTTCCGAAGATAATTTTCCTTAAAATCTTTACTTATAAATATAACAGAAAAGCCGTAATCTTTTCCACTGCCCATTTTACAAGCAAGGTTAATTATTAATATTTAACAAGGAACCGGGCTTGTTTTCTCGTTCACAGATCAGAAAATTTAAGGGAATCCATCTGAAATTATATATTAAAATCAATTTCTTGGCGACGGAGGTATGAAAAATGGGAAATTTGCCCATAACCCTTATTAAGAGAGAAAAAGAATAGGTTGATATGAACGATGAAAGGGGCGGAGTGATGACACTGATGTCGATTCAAGAAATCAGTTCTCTTTTATTTTCACGTCATAGAATCAAAACCCACCGGGATTTAAGCGACCAGGAACTCCCCCATCGCCATTGGAATGAAACTGAACGTGCCGCATTGGTGATTTTTTGGGGGCTGTTGATTTACCCGAAGCTGGATCCGGATTTAAGAGAAGAACACCAGTCGGACGCGGTACATATCAAACGGTTTATCAATATATTTGAAAACTATTTGGGAAGTGCCGGACGGTGCCGTGACGTGTTGGAAAAGCTGAAGGAACATGATTATATCCGCTTTCGCGATGAAGAATGGGTGGTCCCCGGAACCGGATTGTTTTCCGCGGTCGATGCGGCCAAAATGTACCGGTATTTTCGTTCATCGGTTTTGTCCCGTAGGATCTTCCAACTACTTTATCCGGATCGACATGCTTGAACAGACAATTCCAAAAAATGACCCCAGTAATTACTTTTTCAAAGTAATAGCTGGGGTCATTCTTGTTTTAAAGATTCGAGAAACAAACGCAAGGTTTTCCGCTGATCGGGTGATAATTCCAAAGCAACGCGAATAAGATGTTGAATGTCGTCGGGCAGATGGTGGATAAACGGCTGTTCTTGCCCGAGTTGATTAATGAGTTGCTCGATTAAATTGCGCGATTCGTTAATGTGCTTGTAGGTTTCGATCAACAGCTTTTCTGTTGACTGGCTCATTGCAATCCATCCTACTCTTTGACGGAATGAAGGATTTCATCGATCTCTTTTTTGATATAGATCAATTCTTCAGGGCTCAATTTGTGCAGGTCACGAATCATCATCTCGAGCTTCATGGAGCGGAATTCTTCCAGAAAAGACGGCATATATTGTGGTTGCATGGACATACCCGTTTACTCCCTTCGGTTTATCAATCTGTGATGGGTCAGGTTTTCATTCTATCAAAAATTCGACGCAGGTCAACATCGGTTTTTGACCTTGTCCTCTGTTTTTTGTCAGCTTTTTGCCGGGATGTTTCCTTTTTTTCTTTCAATCAGACAAACCCAATGACGATTTAGACAAAATTTTTGGTTTAATCTGTGGAAAAGCGGGTAATAATTTGTTGACTCTCGTCAAACCAAATGAAAAGAATTGAGGTGCTTCGTATGATCGAACAGTTAAAAGCACTGGAAGAGCGTCTCTATTCCGTTCAACAAGAATACTTACTTGCAAAAGAAAGACATGAATTTTTGGCACAATACGATCTTTACGAAGAGTGGAAACAATTGAAAAAACAACAGAGCGAACTGAAGTCACAGTTAGGGCTCAATTAAATGATAAATGGCAGAAAACAGCCGGCGGAATCCCGCCGGCTGTTTTCCATATATTTTAAGCATCAAATCAATTGACAAACCAATGATTGCGTATTATGATGTCAAAAGATCATTCATGACATCGAAATCAAACACCCGATTCTTCTTATCCAGAGAGGTGGAGGGACTGGCCCGATGAAACCTCGGCAACGGGCTCTTCGGAGTACTGTGCCAATTCCAGCAAGCGTTTTGAAGCTTGGAAGATAAGAAGAGGTTTTCAATAACATGGAGACAGAAGACCTCTTCGTATTGATCGAAGAGGTCTTTTCTTTTGATAAAGGGGAGAGACGATTGAAAAACAGAGAAAATCCATGGGCTTTATTGCCTTTTGCCGTGTTTCTGATTTTGTTTATCGGTGTGGGGGCTTATACCGGTGATTTCACCAAAATGCCGGCCATCATCGCTGTGATGATCGCATCGGTATTGGCTTTGTGCATGCACCGCAAGGAGTCTTTGGCCTCGAAGTTGCAACACTATTTTCGTGGAGCCGGACATCCGGATATCCTCATGATGATCATGATCTTTTTGTTGTCCGGCGCCTTTTCGGCAGTGGCCAAAGGCATGGGGGCCGTTGATTCCACGGTCAACCTGGCCTTGAACCTTTTGCCGGCCAATTGGTTGATGGTCGGACTGTTCGTGATCGCCTGCTTCATTTCGTTGGCGATGGGAACATCGATGGGAACGATCGTGGCACTGGCACCGATCGGGGTCGGAATCAGCCAGCAGGCCGACATTGCACCGGCCTTGTCCATGGCGGTGGTGATCGGGGGAGCCATGTTCGGGGACAACTTGTCCTTTATCTCCGACACCACGATTGCAGCGGTCAGCACCCAAATGATCAAGATGAAAGACAAATTTAAAGCCAACTTTTTGATTGTGTTGCCCGCCGCCGTCTTGACGGCAGTGATCCTCTTCTTTTTCACGGAGGGTGGACAAGGCAGCGTGGCCGGCGGCGTGGCCGGCGGCCAAGATTATTCCATTCTCCAGACATTGCCTTACATCGCCGTGTTGATTACGGCGTTGCTCGGGGTTCATGTATTGATTGTCCTGATCTTGGGCATTGTTTTTGCGGGAGCCATCGGGTTGTTTGAGGGCAGCTACACCTTGCTTTCCTTGGTGAAACAAGCCGAAGTAGGGATCACCGGCATGCAATCCTTGTCGATCCTTGTGCTGTTGATCGGCGGAATGGTGGAATTGATCCGGCATTACGGGGGCATTCAATTTTTGTTGAACCTGTTGACGAGCAAAGTGCGGACGAAAACAGGGGCGCAGTTCGGCATTGCCGGTCTGGTGAGTTTGACCAACCTGTGCGTGGCCAACAACACCATTTCCATCATCATGACCGGACCGCTTGCCAAAGAGATTTCGGATCGATATGGAATTGACGGGCGCAAATCGGCCAGCTTGTTGGACATCTTTTCCTGCAGCGTGCAGGGGCTGATCCCGTACGGGCCGCAAATGCTGCTTGCTGCAGGAATTGCTTCCATCTCGCCGGTCAGCATCTTGGCTTATTCCTATTATCCGGCTTTGATCGCCGTTTGCGCCGTGTTGTCCATCCTGTTCCGCTTTCCGCGCTTAAAAGCCGTGCCGGTCAGCCATCAGCAAGAAGCAAAAGCAAGTTAAAATCAGAGAAAGAAACCAGGGGAAAACGCCCCTGGTTTTTTATTTTTCATTTTAAAGAAGCAAGGCTCCATATTACTTATGTATGAAACTGACCGGCCAACAGAAAATGGAATCACCCTTTCACCACCTATATCTTCAATGTCCTTTATGAAGATTACTACCCATTAACCCAATAAAAAAACCGGCTCATACAGGGGTTGCAGTGGCTCGGGCTCGGGGCCAAAACTTCCAATGGTTATGGCCTGTTGAAAATCCCGCTTACGATCAGGACAGGGGTTCCAACATGCCGAAGCCTTGATTGGAATAACTTCCGATTCCCGCTTCCATTGCCACTTCCTGAATGCGGGGGGATGCATGGATTTGCAAAGGCATTTGGTATCCTTTGATCTTTTTTCCTTTGATGTCGATCAAAGTGGCAGCTTGTTCAAGGCGAAAGCGCCCGGGATTCAGCAAACGGATGCGAATGGGATCCGGGTTGGAGTCATCCGCTCCCCATTTCAATTTGGTCCAACGATGGAGGGAATTTCGGATTTGGTCATAAAAATCGCTTTCCAGCGGATGGCAAAAGACCAACTTCCCGTCTTTGCGTACGGGAACGACCACCGGCCCCAAACAGCGATAATTCATGACAGATTCGAAACGGGGCCGTTCCTCAAAATGAATCGAGTGCAAAGGAAACCGGTGTGAAAACAGTTTTAATTGGTTAAGTGCTTGGATGCCTTGACAGAGCGCTTGCAACAAGGGAGGATGAATCGAATCCACTTTCCATGTCGCTTTTCCCTGTACCCGCATTTGCCCTGGGAATTTCCGGCAATGTTCAAAAGCGAGGGGGGAAAATACGAACGGCTTGTATTTCCGGCCTTCATAGGGGATGCCTTCCTGATGCAACCACTCTGCGAGATCCGGATCCGCCATCCGGACAGCGTGGTAAAAATAACTCATCAGGGCATATGGATAATGGTAGGGAAGAGATGTTTCCACCGGGATATCAAACGTAAACCGAATTCGCATCAAATCGCTCCTTTAATGATTCTCCTTTCACTCTAGCAAAGGAGAAACCAGGCGAACAAGAAAAAATAAGTTTGGCCGTTACCATTTGAAACAGGAGCCGGATGAAACGCTGCACAAAGTGGTCGCTCAGCTGAAAGAGAAGAATGAATTTATTCCGCTGGGGATCTTCAGCAAAAAATATTTGGCTGTTTTTCAACGAAATAGTTAAAACGATCCATGGGATTTCAAAAGATGATTGAAATGAATATTCTAAAATGACAGAAAAAACTAATTGACTGAAAAAAGATCGAAAGTTTATACTTAATTTGAAGGAAACGTTTTCGTAACGTTATATGATTTTATGTTATATAACGATAACCCAACACGAGGAGAGGGAAAATTCAAAATGGTGAAATTAATTGCGATTTACCGCCAGCCGGAAGACAAGGAGAAATTTGACGAGCATTATTACAATGTCCATGCTCCTTTGGCTGAAAAGATGCCGGGGCTGATCAAACTGGAAGTGAATAAAATTTACGGTTCGCCGGCCGGGGAGAGTGACCTGTATTTGATGGCCGAAATGTATTTTGAAAACAAAGAGGCATTGCATGCGGCCCTGGCATCCCCGGAAGGAAAAGCAGCAGGCAAAGATTTGATGTCGTTTGCCGGCAAACTGGTGCAAATGCATTTTGCCGAGGTGGTGTAAGGTCTGGCATGATGTCAACCGTGTGTGCATGCGGTTGGCGTCTTCCATCATGAATTCACAGTATTCAGATCGGTTCGTATATCGTTCCTTGAAAGCGCTACCGATAGGATTGGGACAGGTGGTTTGAGATGAAAAAGGTCAGTGAGCATTCCACAAACGAAGCGGTGATCAATCGTTTCAACCATACCTTGGGGATTGAGATCGAGCGGTTGGATGAAGAAGGTTGCACGGCATCCTTAACAATCCGCCCGGAATTTTACAACAGCATGGAGGGCGTGGTGCATGGCGGCGTGACGGCCACGTTGGCCGATGTTGCCATGGGACACGGGGCGGCTCCGCCTGTCAACGGTTTGCAACAATGCGTCACGGTGGAAAGCAAAATCAATTACCTTGCACCGGCCAGGGGAGACCGTTTGATTGCCGAGGCCAAGGTGATCAAAAGGGGATCAAAGATCATCGTGATGGAAGCCCGGGTCAAGACCGGTGACGGAAAGCTGGTGGCGGTGGCGGTTGGCACGTATGCCCGCATCCAGCCCAAACATGAATGAAAAATTTCACTCAAGGAGCATGCATGATGGGAAAAGAAACAGTATTGCTGGAGAAAGAAGGCTATTTGGGTATCATCCGGCTGAACCGTCCGGACCGGATGAATGCCTTGAATTACTCCACTTTGGTGCGGCTTGGGGAAGTGATTGGTGAACTGGAACAGGATTTTAAAGAAACCCGGGTCGTCATCGTGACAGGAGAAGGAAAAGCTTTTTGCGCCGGAGCGGATTTGAAAGAGCGGAGAACCCTGAATGAACAGCAAGTCCGCCGCAATGTAAAAAAAATCCGGGAGGTGTTTTCGGCACTGGAGAGGCTTCCGCAACCCACCATTGCCGCCATCAACGGACATGCTTTTGGCGGTGGGTTTGAGTTGGCCCTGGCCTGTGATTTCCGGTTTGCCGTACAGGAAGCCGGGATGGGACTTACCGAGGTCAGTCTGGGAATCATTCCGGGGGCCGGCGGAACACAGCGGCTGACGCGGTTGACCGGCCTTGCCAGGGCCAAGGAACTGATCTTGACCGCCCGGAAAATTACGGCCAATGATGCAAAGGATTATGGCATATTAAACGGGGTTGCCGAAAACCACGATCATCTGTTTGAGATGTGCCGTTCCTTGGCCGGTGAAATTCTTTCCAATGCCCCGTTGGCGGTGTATCAGGCAAAATACGCCATCGACCGGGGAGCCGGGTTGGATCTGCAAAGCGGATTGGACCTGGAGTCCAAAGCGTATGAGGTGTTGATCCCCACCCGGGATCGGGTGGAAGCGTTGGAAGCATTTCGTGAAAAAAGGAAGCCGGTGTTTCGGGGAGAGTAACCGTCGGCTTGGCCGAAAGGGAGGGACATTCTGGTGATATTCAATCAAGCGATGGAAACCGCATCACGGGAGGACATGCAAAACCTTCAGCTGGCCCGTCTGAAAGAAACGGTAAAGCGTTGTTATGAAAACGTTCCTTTCCACCGGGAAAATTTCGACCGTGCCGGGGTGAAACCGGAAGATATCCGTTGCCTGGAAGACATCCGGCGCTTGCCGTTCATGAAAAAGACAGACTTGCGTGAAAATTACCCGTTTAAACTTTTTGCGGTGGATCTCAGCCAAGTGATTCGCATTCACGGTTCTTCCGGAACCAAAGGAAAGCCGACGGTGGTTGGTTATACGAGAAAGGACATTGAAAACTGGGCAGAAATTGTCGCCAGGGCGATTTGCTGTGCCGGCGGCCGTCCGGGAGACATTTTTCATAATGCATACGGATATGGATTATTCACCGGAGGTCTCGGCTTGCACTACGGAATGGAATGCCTCGGTATGACAGCCGTTCCGGTTTCCGGAGGGAACACGCCCCGTCAGGTTACGCTGATTGAGGATTTCAAACCCCGCGGCATTTCCGGAACGCCTTCTTATATTCTGAACCTCGTGGAAGAAATGGAAAGGCGGGGGATGGATCCCCGGGAAACCAGCTTGGAATACGGCATTTTCGGGGCGGAGCCCTGGTCGGAAGAAATGCGCCGGCAGTTGGAAGAAAAGCTCCGCATCAAAGCAGTGGACATTTACGGATTGAGTGAAGTGATGGGGCCGGGCGTGGCGATTGAATGCCACGAAGCACAGGACGGGCTCCACATTGCGGAAGACCATTTCCTGGCGGAGGTGATTGACCCGGATACCGGGGAAGTTCTTCCTTGGGGAGCTGAAGGGGAACTGGTCTTCACGTCGTTGACCAAAGAAGCGTTTCCGGTGATCCGCTACCGGACGGGCGACATTGCATCCCTTCATCCGGAAAAATGCAAATGCGGACGCACAACCCTCCGGATGTCGCGGATCAAAGGGCGTGTGGATGACATGCTGATCATCCGCGGTGTCAATGTTTTTCCGACCGAGATCGAATCGGTGCTTTTGAGCTTCCCGCAGCTGGCTCCCCATTATCAGGCGGTGGTGGAACGGGAAGGGGCGTTGGACCGGATTGAAGTGCACTGCGAAGTCACCCCGGAATTTATGAAGCAGGCCGGGGATTTGGAAAACAGCCCGGAAATGGAGAAGCTGTCCAAAGAGATCGGTCATGCCATGAAAAGCACGCTGGGGGTTTCCATCCAGCTGAAGATTTGCAAACCGCACACCATCCCGCGCAGTGAGGGGAAAGCGATCCGGGTGGTGGACAACCGGAACAGCGCAACTGCAGGCTGAGGCTCCGGCGGGATCGGGATGAAAGGGAAACAAAACCGGAGAAGGAGGGGAGTTTGTGGCCGGATATCAGATTGGCGTCGTCGGGGCCGGCACGATGGGATCGGGAATTGCCCTGGTTTGCGCCAAAAAAGGGCACCGGGTCTTGTTGATGGATGTGGATCCGGCGATGCTGGAAAAAGCCAAAGCTTATTTTCAATCAGTTTTATCGAGAGACGTCAAAAAAGGGCGAATCAGCGAAGAGGAAAAAGTGTCGGTTTTCCGGTCCGTCCAATTTGTGGAAGACCTGAAGAAGTTGGCGGACTCGGACATGGTGATCGAAGCGGTCTTGGAACGGATGGACCTGAAAAAATCGATTTTCCGGTCGTTAAGTGAAATTTGCCGGCCCGATGCCTTGCTTTTGACCAATACTTCTTCGCTTTCCATTACCGAAATTGCCGGCGGCCTGAGGAGCCCGGAGCGGATTCTGGGGATGCACTTTTTCAACCCGGCTCCCGTCATGCCGCTGGTGGAAGTGGTCCGGGGAAAGCAATCCGGCGAAAAGCAGGCAAAGTTTGTTTATGAATTTGCGCAAAGTCTGGGGAAAGTGCCGGTGTACGCCAATGATACACCGGGATTTATCGTCAATCGCGTGGCCCGGCCTTATTACAATGAAGCGCTGCGCATTTTGGAAGACCGGGTGGCCGGGGTTGAGCAAATCGACCGAATTCTCACTGAAGCCGGCGGATTTAAAATGGGGCCGTTTGAACTCCAGGATCTGATCGGCATCGATGTGAATTTTGCGGTGACCGAATCGGTTTACTCCGGTTTTTTCCATGAGCGCCGGTTTCAGCCGAGCCGCATTCAACAAAAGATGGTTCAGGCGGGAACCATCGGCCGGAAGTCAGGTGAGGGATATTATGAGTACGACAAATAACACCGTATTGCTGACGGGAGAGAGTGTGCTGTTGCCTGAATTGAAGGAACTTTTTGCAAGCAAAGATTATGAAGTGGTGACGGAAAAGGCCGTTGAAAACGATGCACAGAAGATCGGGTTGGCCGTGGAAGTTTCCAATGTTGATCTGGAATTGAAAAAAGCCGTGATCCAAAAACTGGACCGCGAGCTTCCGCCGGATGTTCCCATTCTCACGACTTCATTGGGAGTGTCGGCCACCGAAGTGGCATCGTGGACCCGGCATCCGGAAAGAGTCTGCGGTTTTGGCACCTTCCGGCCGTTGTCGGAACGGAAATTGCTGGAGCTGGCCCCCGGACTCAGGACATCCTTGGAAACTTTGAAACGGGCGGAGGCGTTTTTTCAGTCGTTGGGCAAAAATACGGCTGTGGTGCAAGATGAGACCGGGCTGGTCTTTCCGAGGGTTTTGTCACTCATCATCAATGAAGCCGTTTTTGCAGTGATGGAGGGGACCGCAACCCCCCGGGACATCGATATTGCCATGAAAAAAGGGACGAATTATCCATACGGTCCGCTGGAATGGGCCGACCAAATCGGCTTGGACGAGGTTTACGCGGTGATCCGCGGACTGCATCGGGATTTGGCGGAAGAGCGATACCGGCCGGCTCCCTTGCTTCGGAAAATGGTGTTGGCCGGGATGCTTGGCGTCCGAAGCGGCGAAGGGTTTTATACCTATTCCGGAGAAGCGGCCCGGCCATCGACGAGGAGGGACGAACAATGAGAATTCCGGTGATCGTGGATGCCGTACGGACTGCCATCGGAAGATACGGCGGTGCATTGAAAGAGGTCCGTCCCGATGACTTGGGAGCGGTGGTGATCCGCCATCTGACAGAACGAAACGACATCCCTTTGGAACGGATTGACGACGTGATCTTGGGGTGTGCCAATCAAGCCGGTGAAGACAACCGGAATGTGGCGAGAATGTCCTTGTTGCTGGCGGGCCTTCCGGTGACGGTGCCGGGTGTGACAGTCAACCGTTTGTGCGGTTCGGGGCTGGAAGCGGTGAATCAGTGTGCCAATGCCATTGAAGCGGGGCGCGGAAAAGTTTATATTGCCGGCGGAACGGAAAGCATGACACGGGCTCCGTACGTGATGCCAAAACCGGAAAAAGGCTTTGCGCGCGGAGAGCAAAAGCTGTATGACACCACGCTCGGTTGGCGGTTTGTCAACGAAAAGCTTGCCAAAATGTATTATCCGTACAGTATGGGGGAAACCGCGGAAAATGTGGCGGAACAATACCGCATCAGCCGGGAGGAACAGGACCGGTTTGCGTTGGAAAGCCAGCAAAAGTACGCCAAAGCCCGGGAGGAAGGCAAGTTCAAAAGCGAGATTGTCCCGGTGGAAATCCCCGGGCATAAAGGGCAGGTCACCCTTTTTGCCGAGGATGAGCATCCCCGTCCGGACACGACCTTGGAACAGTTGTCCCGGTTGAAGCCGGTTTTCCGCCAAGGCGGGACGGTCACGGCCGGCAATTCTTCCGGCATCAATGATGGGGCCGCCGCCTTGTTGTTGATGGAAATGGAAACGGTCGTGAAGCTCGGCTTGAAACCGCGGGCCCGGGTGGTGGCTTCGGCTGTGGCCGGTGTGGATCCGTCCGTCATGGGAACCGGGCCGGTCCCGGCTACGAAAAAAGCGTTGAAACAGGCCGGACTTACCATCGATGAGATTGATTTGATCGAATTGAATGAAGCGTTTGCCGCCCAATCCCTGGCCTGCATCCGCGAGTTGGGGATGGATCCCGCCCGGGTGAATGTCAACGGGGGAGCCATTGCCATCGGCCACCCCTTGGGATGCAGCGGGGCACGCATTCTGACCACCTTGCTGTATGAAATGGAGCGGAGGAGTGCGCGCTACGGTCTGGCGACGATGTGCATCGGGGTCGGACAGGGCATTGCCACGATCATTGAAAGGTTGTGATCAAGAGCCCGGCGACAAGTCACAGTAGAAAGTTGACAAACTCCGTTCAACATTTGAAATATTTTTTTGTTATAATAGGCGAATAGGTTCGCGATGGAGAAAAACAGGCAACGGTTGAATGGAGTTGAAAGAGATTGAAGCCTCAATCGATGATTTTTACGATATATGGCGAATATGTCCGCCATTTTGGCGGGGAAATCTGGGTGGGCAGTCTGACCCGGTTATTGGGCCAATTCGGCATGTCCGAACAAGCCGTGCGCGTCGCCATATCCCGGATTGCCAGCCAGGGCTGGCTGAAAGCGCGCAAAGTCGGCAACCGCTCCTACTACTCTTTGACGCCCCGCGGAAAGAAGCGGATGAACGAAGCCAGTGCCCGGATTTATAAGCAATCCCCGGGCCGGTGGGACGGAAAATGGTGCATCATTCATTACAACATTCCGGAAAAGCAGAGGGCCAAACGGGATCAATTGCGAAAAGAATTGTCATGGATGGGCTTCGGCATGTTGGCCAACAGCGTGTGGATCAGTCCGAATGACTTGGCGGACCGGGTCAAAGAAATTGCCGAATCTTATGACGCCAGCGAATATATTGAAGTCTTCCGGTCCGAACATCTCGGTGTCAGCACGGACAAGCAGTTGGTGGAAAAATGCTGGAATCTGGATGAAATCAACAAAGCCTACGAAGAGTTTATCAGCCGTTATCAGCCGCAATATGAAAGATTGAAAGAGCAAGTGAAAAACGAGGAAGACATATCGGATGCGGAATGCTTTGTGGAGAAAACCAAACTGGTGCACGAATATCGCAAATTTTTGTTTATTGATCCGAGCCTGCCGGAAGAATTGTTGCCCGATTTTTGGACAGGGCGGGAGGCGGACCGGTTGTTCCGCCATTATTATGAGCTGTTGCATCCCGGTGCAGTCCGGTTTTTCCTGAGCGTTTTCAAAAGTGCGCCGGAGTAGAATCGAAGAGTGGAGACGGCCAAACGAAGAGGGGAGATTTCCCTTCTTTTTTTGTGTTTATTTATTCTGATTATAAATATATTAATGAATTTTATGCATTGAAAAACATATTACAATATGATAACATATCGTTAAACAAACGTTATATAAAAAGGTTGTGATGTGGATGCATATCGATGACCGGAAACTGTTGGGAGATCAGGAATATGGCAATGGGCATCCCGATGACGAAAAACGGCGAGAATTTCTGGCCCGGATTGAGCGCGGCGAAAAAATTGAAGCGGATGACTGGATGCCGGATGATTACCGCCGGCAGTTGATCAAACTGATCGCAATGCACGGGATCAGCGAAGTCATGGGGGCGTTGCCGGAGAAAGAATGGGTTCCCAAAGCACCCACGTTACGGCGCAAGCTGGCGATCATGGCCAAAGTTCAGGATGAGATGGGGCACGGACAATTGTTGCTGAGGGTGGCGGAAGATTTGCTGGCCCCGATTGGAAAAACCCGGGAAGACCTGATGAACGACTTATTTGTCGGAAAATTAAAATTTCATAATGTATTCCACATGGAGGCACCGACCTGGGCTGATGCCGGCGTGATCGGATGGTTGGTGGACGGGGCGGCGATCATCACGCAAACGATGTCCCTGAGCACCTCGTATGCGCCTTATGCCCGGGCGCTGCAACGGATTTGTGCCGAAGAAAAATTTCACATGCAACACGGCGAAAGTATTGTATTGAGCCTGGCAGAAGGAACCCCCCGGCAGCGCCGGATGTTGCAGGAGGCGGTCAACCGCTGGTGGCCGGCATTGCTCATGTTCTTCGGGCCGCCGGAAGACGGGGGAATTTCCAGTAACCAACGCCTGAACCTCCGGTATAAAATCCGTTCCAAAACCAACGAAGAGTTGAGGCAGGAGTTTTTCCACAAATATGTTCCGCGGATTTTCCATCTCGGGTTGACCTTGCCGGATGAGACCATTCGTTACGACGAAAAAGAAGGCCGTTGGCATTACCGGCAGCCGGACTGGAATGAATTCAAACGGATCATCAAAGGAAACGGGCCCCGATCCAAAGAGCGGCTGAGATTGAGAAAAATTTCTTATGAAGAAGGAAAATGGGTGCGTGATGCCCTGCTCGCCAAGCAACGAAACGCGGTCTGGGGGGGAAGCGTATGACCAGCGGGGACAAGGAAAAGAAAGACTTTTTCGTGTTTGAAGTCTTCAGCCAAAAGAGCCCGACTGCCCATTTCGTCCACCAGTTCAGTTTGTTGGCCCCGAATCACGAGGTGGCCATGTCCATGGCGCGCGAAAACTTTCTCCGGCGTGAACCGTGCGTCAATTTGTGGGTGGTCAAACGGGACGATATCTGGGTCCTGCCTCCGGAACAGCGCCGGTACTTGGAAAAGCTGGACAACAAGAGCTACCGGGAAACAAAAGGGTACGGCGATTTGCAATCGAAATGGCGCCGGCATAAAGAGCGGTTCGAGAAGAAAAATGCTTCAGGAAAGTAAAAGGAGGGTCCGTGTGTGAGCAATCTCCGTGTCGAATCGGCAGAGCAAGCCAAGCAGAATCCGGAATATTTATCGGCTTTGAAGGCCTTGCTTTTCCAGATTGCCGATGATGATTTCATTTTGGCTTTCCGGGGATCGGAATGGCTGGGGCTGGCCCCCCATATTGAAGAAGATGTCGCTTTTTCCTCCATTTCACAAGACATGATGGGACATGCCGTGCTCTTTTATGAAATGTTGGAAGCATTGGGGGCCGGAAAAGCCGATGATCTGGCACAACTCCGCAAGCCGGAAGAATTCCGCAATGCCGTCCTGGTGGAGCGGGTGAACGGTCCCGGACTTTATCTGGAAGAACCCCGCTATGATTGGGCTTATGCCATTGTGCGCTCGTATTTTTACAGTGTGTTCAAACAAATCCGGTTTGAATCTTTGGCCCGGTCTTCCTACCTGCCACTGCAACAGTCGGCGCGTAAAATCCTGACGGAACACCATTACCATCTGCTTCATTGGCGGGTGTGGATGAAACAATTGGCCAACAGTACGGAGGAAGCCCGGTCCCGTCTGAAAAAGGCGACGGAAAGGGCGTGGGAGGATGCGGGCGGATTGTTTCAGTTGGGGCCTGAAGCTTCCGCCATGGTCCTATACGGATTGATTGAAGACGAAGAGTCATTGACAAAGCGGTGGTTGGAGCAAGTGAACAAAGATTTTGAGGACTATGGTTTGCCTCCGGCCGGCGGGATGAAAGCGACTGGATGGAACGGGCGGGCCGGGGAACATACACCGGATCTCGCCGCGGCTCTGGCCACCTTGTCAGAAGTTTACCGGCTGGATCCCACAGCTCGTTGGTAAAGGAGAGGGTCAAGGTGGCAGAAAGGGAAGAGATGTTTTGGGAGCTGCTGCAAGAAGTGAAGGATCCGGAAATCCCGGCGGTCAGCATGGTGGAAATGGGCATGATCCATCAAGTGCGTGTCGAGGATGATGTGGTGTCCGTGGATGTTTTGCCCACTTTTGCCGGTTGCCCCGCTTTGGACATCATGAAAAAAGCGATTGAACAGAAACTGGGCGCGGTGGAAGGGGTCCGTGAGATCCGGGTGAACTTTTTGCTCGAACCGGCCTGGTCTTCCGACCGCATCAGTGATGAGGGAAGGGAAAAGCTCAAGAAAATGGGCATCATGCCGCCGCCACGCAAGGATGAGAAAAAGAAAACCTGGGAAGTGACATGTCCGTATTGCGGTTCTTCATTCACTGCTTTGGAGAACCTGTTCGGGCCGGCCGCATGCCGGAGCATTTTATATTGCAAAAACTGCAAAAATCCATTTGAAGCGCTGAAAATGATTTAAATCCAAATGGAGAAAGGGTGGCCAATCCATGAGTGAGATCAAAAAAATGTATATCCGGGGAGAATGGGTGGAAGCAGAAAGCGGAGAAACACTGGAAGTATTCAATCCGGCCACGGGAGAATGTGTGGGGGTGGTCAGTTACGGGGATGAACGGGATGCGAAAAAAGCCATCGATGCGGCGCATGAAGCGTTCAAAGAATGGTCCCGGTTGCCCGGTCGGCAAAGATCCAAATATCTCACCAAATTATACGGGCTGGTGATGAAACACCGGAATGAGCTTGCGGAACTGATGTCGGCGGAGATGGGAAAACCTTTCGGGGAAGCCAAATTTGAGGCTGTGGGCAGTGCGGACAATTTCTTGTGGTATGCCGAGGAAGCCAAGCGGATTTACGGGGAAACCATTCCGTCTTATGACGGCAACAAGCGGCTGATGGCCATCAAACAGCCGGTGGGTGTCGTGGCTGCCATCACCCCTTGGAACTTCCCGGTCAACATGGTGGCGAGAAAAATTGCCCCGGCACTTGCCGCCGGGTGTACCGTCGTATTAAAACCCGCGATGGAAAGCCCGTTGAGCGCGGTGCGGCTGTTTGAACTGATGGAAGAAGCTGGGTTCCCCAAAGGCGTGGTCAATCTGGTGCTGGCCAAGGCGGAAAAGTTTGGCGACGAAGTGTTGCAAAACCGGAAAGTGGCGAAGATCACCTTCACCGGTTCGACCGCCGTCGGCAAGCATTTGATGGAAGGTGCGGCCAAGCAGGTGAAACGGATCAGCATGGAGCTTGGCGGACACGCTCCCTTCATTGTGTTTGAAGACGCCGATCTCGATGCGGCGGTGGCCGGTTTCTTTGAAAGCAAATTCCGCAACTCCGGGCAAATGTGCATTAGCACCAACCGTTTGTATGTCCATGAGTCCGTGGTTGATGCGTTTACGGAAAAACTGGTCGCACGGTTGAAAAAAACCAAGGTGGGTGACGGGCGCCAAAAAGGCGTGGAGATCGGACCGCTGGTGGATGAAGAAGCATTAAACGGGGTGATGGAACACATCCGTGATGCCAAAGAAAAAGGAGGCCGCGTGATCTTTGGCGGAAACAGGCTGACAGAAGGGGAATACAGCAAAGGATTTTTCCTGGAACCGACTGTCATCACCCATGTCACCCCGGATATGAAAATTACTTATGAAGAAACATTTGGTCCCGTCGTGCCGATTATTCCCTTTAAAGAGGAAGAGGCCGTGTTGGAGATGGCAAACGACACCCGCTACGGATTGGCCGCCTACTGCTATACGAAGGACAACAGCCGCTGCTTCCGGGTGGCAGAGTCCTTGGAATATGGCATCATCGGTGTCAATGACGGCACCCCGACCCAGACCCAGGCACCTTTCGGCGGGTTGAAGGAAAGCGGCTTGGGCCGTGAAGGAGGTCGCTATGCGATGGAAAGCTTCCTGGAAACCAAGTTTATTTCCATGTCCATTTAGCCATTACTTCGAATTCTTTCCTTGCTTTTATTTTTAAACACTGAATTTGGATGGTGTCTGCAGAAGAGCTGAACCCTTGCGGATTCAGCTCTTTTCATTAGTTGTCCCGGTTATGGGCTTAATGCTCGCCGGCCAGTTGTGACAAACATTGATTAACTTGGCTCATGATTCTTTTTATCAGTTCCTCCGCCGGTTCACAACGGCTGAGGGCAGCGGCTTGGCCGGCCCACAACGCCATGTAATCCGTGTTTCCTTTTTTGGAGGCTGCTTGGCGCAGGTACTTGGTCAAGGCATTTTGGACGGGGTATGGGGGAAGGGGATGGGGATAGTTCTTCATTTCCCGGATAAATTCGTTTTGGATGGCCCGTGCCGGCTTTCCGGAAAAGACGGTTGTCATGACGGTGCTTTCATCGGTGCTTTGCAGGGCGGCTTCTTTGTGTTTGTCATGGGCGCTGCTTTCCAAGGTGGGTAAAAAGGCCGAGCCCATTTGAACCCCGTCCGCCCCCAGAGCCAGGCTGGCCAGAACCCCGCGACCGTCCATGATCCCGCCGGCGGCAACGACCGGAATCCGGACATGATCCACCACTTGAGGGATCAGGGCCATCGTTCCGACATATGGAAATTCGGCGGAGAGAAAGGTTCCCCGGTGGCCTCCCGCTTCACTTCCTTGGGCCACGACGGCATCCATCCCGCTCTTTTCCACTTCGACAGCTTCCCGCACCGAAGTGGCTGTCCCGATGACCACCGTGTGACGGGCATGCATCTCCTGGATGACGGCGGGGGACGGAATTCCAAAAGTGAAGCATGCGACAGGGACCTTTTCTTCCAGAATGACGTGAATTTGTTCTTCAAAGGAAATGGCGGCATGGCTTGTGGTTTCTTGGCCGGAGGCACCGGCGGCTTCTTCAAACCGCTTGAGATGATTTTTCATCAGGCGTTCTTGTTCCGCATTGGTTTCATAAGGCGCGGGAACCATCAAGTTGACGGCAAACGGACGGTCTGTTTGCTTCCGGATTTCCCGGATGGCTTGGCGGATGTCTTCGGGAGACATATAGCCCGCTCCCAGTGATCCCAGACCGCCGGCATTGGATACCGCCGCAACGAGCCGGGGACTTGTGATCCCGCCGGCCATTCCTGCCTGGATAATGGGGCTGGAGATTTGCAATAATTCGGTTAACCGGGTTTGATACCAAGGCATGTGAATCCCTCCCTGATCATGTTGTAAAATCCATCCGGGATCGTTTCTTTTGCACGGAATGCGATTTGAAGGTGGATTTTCAACAACCTAAATAAAACCTTAACTTTATTCTATGAAATTTACGGAATGATTTGAATTGTCGTGTCAGACGATCTCTTGATAAATGCATTCGATTTATACAGTTCCTGTCCAAAATTCTCACAGGAACGCCTCTTTATAAGGAAGAATGATCATGCAAAAAAGAAGATAAACTTTTTGAGCTGGTGAAGATGATTTGATTCATTTTAGAGAGGGAATCGGATGAACATTGAAAAAGAAAGCAGTAAACCTCTTGACAAAAAATTAATTTATGCTATAATTTAAAATTAATTCTATATTATAT
>NZ_JACETT010000018.1:0-16893 GCF_013912365.1 Thermoactinomyces intermedius | reverse complement strand
ATATATATGTTATAATATTTATAACCATTTGAATATCATTCTTTTACAAAAGGAGGGCGTACATGGATCGGTTTTTAAACTGGATTGAAACCAAATGGATGCCTCCTTTCGCCAAACTCTCGGAATTGCGTCATTTAAGGGCCATTCGCGACGGAATCATCGCAACGCTTCCTCTCATCATCATCGGTTCCCTTTTTTTAATCATCGCCTCTCCTCCCGTTCCTTCGCTCGAAGCCATGGTCAAACCTTACGCGGAAAACATTTTGATTCCTTACCGGCTGACTTTGGGGTTGATGGCTTTATATGCCTCGTTCAGCATGGGATACAGCTTGGCCCGTTCTTACAATCTGGACGGCATCACCGGCGGATTGCTCAGTGCCGCCACGTTTATCATGGCAACCCTTCCCGTTAACCTGGATCATCTTCTCCCGGAAAACGAAGCACTGGGATGGTTGCTTCCCGTAAGCAAAATGGGCGGCTCCGGATTGTTCATGTCGATCATCGCCATGTTCATCGCCGTGGAAACCATGCACTGGTTGAAAAAATCGGGTTTCTCCATCAAGATGCCGGAATCCGTTCCTTCCTCCGTGTCCCGGTCATTTGAAGCATTGATTCCGGCAGCATGCATTATTTTGCTCATGTGGATCATTCGCGTTTGGCTGGAAATCGACTTGCACAATGTGTTGCTGAAACTCTTTTCGCCCCTGGTTCACTTTGCAGGAAACACATTTTTGGGGGCCGTGATTCCGGTTGTTTTTATCATGCTGTTGTGGTGTGCCGGGATCCACGGGGTGGCGGTGGTGGGAACTGTTTTACATCCCATCTGGTTTGCCCTTTTGGATGAAAATGCGGCCGCGGCGGCAGCCGGACAGCCGTTGCCCAACATGATCGTGGAACCGTTTTATCAATGGTTTGTCTGGATCGGCGGTTCGGGAACCACACTCTCACTCTGTGTGTTGCTCTTATTTTCAAAATCTTCTTATCTCAGGCAAGTCGGCCGTTTTTCCATCGTCCCCGGCCTGTTTAACATCAACGAACCGGTCATTTTCGGCGTTCCCATCGTCATGAACCCTCTCCTTGTGATTCCGGCCATTCTCGCACCGCTTGCCTGTACCGTCACCACCTATCTCGCTTTCTCCTTGGACTGGATCCAACGCATTTCCATATTGGCTCCGTGGACCCTTCCCGCCCCGTTTGGCGCTTATGTGGCCACCGGGGGAGATTGGCGGGCCATTCTCCTGGTTTTTGTCAACATTTTACTGTCCGGGCTCATTTATTACCCGTTCTTCAAAGCATATGAAAAGAAAATGCTCACCGAAGAACATGCAACAACCTGAAAAAAAAAGTGAGAGAAGAAAACTTTTCTTCTCTCACTTTGTGCCTCATTTTCCCTGCGTCCACTCTTTGACTTTGTCCGGATGATTTTCCACCCATTTTTCTGCTGCTTTGTCGGGGCTCATGCCATTGTGGATATCGGACATCACTTCCTGCATATCCTCTTTCGTCCAATGGAAACGATCGAGGATCCGGTACACCTCCGGCTTGTCTTCTTTCAAGCCTTTCCGGACGATCGTATGGATGGATTCTTCCCCGCCATACATTTTTTTCGGGTCTTCCAAAAACTTCAGGTCGAAATCGGCAAATTTCCAGTGTGGCTGCCATCCGGTCACCACAATCCATTCCTTTTTCTGAATGGCTTTGGACAATTCGGCAGACATGGTGGCATCCGAACCATTGATCAATTGATAATCCAATCCGTATTGATCAATCACTTTTTCCGTTGTTTGCATCATGGAAGCCCCGGGGTCGATCCCGACAATTCTGCCTTTGAATTGATCTTTATATTGATTCAGCTCTGTAATCGAATTGGCTTTGACATACGAAGGAACCACCAGTCCGACCCGCGCCCCTTTCAAATTGGGGCCCAGATCGACATATTGCCCTTTGAATTGGTCTGCAATCACTTTGGATGTCACCGGGAACCAACCAGCCACATGGGCATCCACATCCCCCTGAGCCACGCCCTGCCACATCGGGGTTGCCTGGGTTTCCACCAGATCGACTTCAAAACCTTGTTTCTCCAGGACTTTTTTCACGACATTGGTGCTGGCGATTTCCGATTCCCAACTGACATATGCCAATGTCACTTTCTCTTTGCCGCCTCCAAAATCAGCATAAGCGGCAATCACCATGCCCAAAAACACTAGGATCGCCAAAACGGACATCCATTTGCGGACCGGGAATTTTTTCTTCCCGTTTCCACCGGATGGCACTGTCTTCGCTTTCCCCAGATTTTGTGTCATCCGGTCCAACACAATCGCGATGATGACAATCGCCAGTCCGGCTTCAAACCCCAAACCGACTTGCAGCCGGGAGATCGATTCAAGCACGATCTCACCAAGCCCTCCGGCTCCAATCATGGAACTGATGACCACCATGGATAAGGAGAGCATAATGGTTTGGTTGATCCCGGCCAGGATGGTCGGCTTCGCAAGCGGAACCTCCACTTTGACCAAACGTTGCCAGGAAGTGGAACCAAAAGCATTAGCCGCTTCTTTCAACTCTTTGGACACCTGGCGCAATCCCAAGCTGGTCATGCGGATGGTCGGCGGCATGGCAAACACCACCGAAGCAATCACCGCGGGCACGGCCCCCAGGGCAAAGAAGAAAACCGCGGGAATCAAATAAACAAACGCCGGCATCGTCTGCATGAAATCGAGAATCGGGGTGACAACCTGTTTGACCCGGTCACTTCGCCCGGCCCATAATCCGAGCGGGATTCCGATGACGATCGAAATCAGCGTCGAAGTCAAGACCAGGGCAAGGGTTTCCACGCTGGTTTCCCATAACCCCAGATCATAGATCAGCAAAAAGCCCACCAGCGCAAAGACGGCAATCCTCAGCCGGCTTAACAACCACACCAGTAAGGTCAGCAACAAGATGGTCACCAAGGGTGGCGTGACTGATAAAACCCGTTCAAAGAAATCGGTGATCGGTGTAATAATGCCTTGAATAATATGAAATAAGGGCGCAAAATACTCTTGCATCCATTTAATCAACGCATCAACCCAGTCGGCAAGAGGGAGTTTCGGCAATTTCATTCGCTGTCCCCTCCTTGCCCGGCGAGTGCCGCCCAGACGGCGCCACGCCCCACAATTCCCAACACACGGTCTTCGTCATCGACAACAACGGCCGGGATGGTGGCATCTGCGTGTTGCCCCATTTCGGACACGATCGTTTGCAAAGGGGTATCTTTTTTCACTTTCACAACATCTTTCACCAAGATATCTTCCACTTTCTTTTCTTTTTTGAAGGCTTCTTTCACTTGATCAGCGGTGACCATGCCTTTAAAATAACGCTTGCGGTCAACCACCACCAACGTGGGAATCCCTTTGTCCCGCATTTTCTTTCCTGCCACACGGATTCCGTCTTTTCCGAGAACGATGGTTTCCGCCTTGCGCATCACCGTTTCGGCGGTCAGGACTTTCCCCAGGTTGACATCTTCCACAAACCGTTCCACATAGGCATCGGCAGGGTTGGTCAGGATCTCTTCAGGTGTGCCGATTTGCACAATTTCCCCATGGCGCATCAACACGATCCGGTCTCCGATACGCAATGCTTCATCCAAATCATGCGTGATAAATATGACGGTTTTATTCATCGAACGTTGCAGATCGACAAGCTCTTCCTGCATCTCTTTGCGAATCAAGGGATCCAATGCACTGAAAGCTTCGTCCATCAGCAAAATCTCCGGATCATTGGCCAGCGCCCTGGCCAACCCGACCCGTTGCTGCATTCCGCCGCTCAATTGGTTGGGATAACTGTCAGCCCAGCTTTCCAAACCGACCAACTTCAGGCTTTCCATGGCTTTTTCTCTCCGTTCGGCAGCGGAAATCCCTTGAATCTCCAACCCGAACTCAACATTTTCAATCACGGTGCGATGGGGGAACAAAGCGAATTTCTGAAAGACCATGCTGATTTTTTTTCGCCGCAGTTCCCGCAATTGCTCCGCATTCATTTCGACAATGTTTTCATTGTCGATCAAAACCTGCCCCGAAGTCGGTTCAATCAGACGGTTCAACATCCTGAGAAGCGTCGATTTCCCGCTTCCGGACAATCCCATGATCACAAAAATTTCTCCGCTTTCCACGGCGAAGTTCGCCTGGTTTACTCCAACCGTGGCGCCGGTCGCCTTGAAAATTTCTTCTTTCCCTTTCCCTTCCTTAAGCATTTTCAAAGCTTTCTTCGTTGACTTGCCAAAGATCTTCGTGAGATTTTTCACTTCAATTTGGTAGTTCAAAACTTCCCCTCCAATCTTGCTTCGTTATTTATTTCCCTAAAACCGATCTTTTAAACAGGTTTTTAATGATGAATTAAAAAAATTACGGTTATATCAGTATAATTTTAAAAACTTAACCATGATTTTGTTTTTAAGCAAAAAAAGCAAGACGTTCGAGTATAACGCCTTGCCCATGAGAACAGAAAAAACTCATGATGGGATACTGGTCAATCCAATTCCGGGTAAAATAAAATTTTTGCATATTCCATCTCTTTATTTATGATTTTTTTAAACACATCCGGTCCCTCGCTGAGTGCCAGGCGATGAGAAATGATTGGATGAACATTAATTTTCCCTGTACTCATATAGTGAAGGGTGGTTATCCACTCTTTGCCTGGAAACGGAGAAGAAACGGCATTCCATGATCCATATATCGTCAGTTCGTTACGTACGATTTTTTCAAAATAAAACCGGTCCAAATGAACATCTTCATATGGGATTCCCATCAATACAACTTTTCCACCTTTCCTGGGCAATGCCAACACTTGAGCCGAAGTGACCGGCGACCCGGCCGTTTCAACAGCCACGTCCACCCCACGTCCACGGGTATATTCCATGATTTGCTCCGGTGGTGGTGAATCCATTGAATGAATTAAAACATCCGCACCCACTTTATTTGCAATTTTCAGTTTTTTATCATCGATATCAATAGCATATACCTTTTTGGCACCGAAAATTTTGGCCCATTGCACGGCAAGCAGGCCAATGCTTCCAACACCTGCAATGGCAACTTCGTCTCCAGGCTTGATATTGGTCCGGTAAAATCCATGTGCAACCACAGAAGATGGTTCCACTAATGCCGCAGTATCAAAGTCCAAATGATCCGGGAGATGAATTAAATGACTGGACGGCAATTTCACGTATTCGGCATATGCTCCCGGATGACGTGCCCCCATGACCGTCAATTTCTCACATTGCGACGGCGCCCCTCTTCTGCAGCTTTCGCATTCCCCACATACAAAGGCGGGACAAGCTGCAACACGATCACCCGCTTTGAATCCTTTGACACCCGCTCCGGTTTCTTGGACTATCCCGGCAAATTCATGACCAAAAGTCATCCCCTTTACATAGGGCCCAAGCTTCTTATACCGGGAAATATCTGAACCGCAGATCCCGACGGCTTTCACTTTAATGATGACATCATCAGGATGTTGGATGACGGGTTCAGGTGAATATTCAAATCGCAGATCCTGCACCCCGTACAAATTCAGAGTTTTCAATTTTTCATCCCCTCAAACCGTTTCTATTTCCTTGCTCACAAAATGATTATTTTGCCGGAGTCAACAATACTTTGATCGCTTCCCCGCTTTTTATGGCATGGTACGCTTCATCCCATTGTGTAATTTTAAATTCATGGGTGACCAAACTTTTTGCGTCTACTTTTCCATCCTTCAGCAATGCAAGCGATGGTTCCCAATCGGCAGGTTTCTGACTTCTGCTTCCGATGACGACGATTTCTTTTTGAATGATTTTCTCAAGATCAAATTTAACTTCAGGTTGTATAAAAAGTCCAACTTGTACGTATTTCCCTTTCTTGTGCAACAAATCGAGACCTTGCCTGGCTGCCGGCACCGCCCCGGAACATTCCAATACAACATCAACTCCGAAACCGTTCGTCATCTGATCTACCAGTTGTTTAACATCGTCTTCCTCTATGTTCACTGCCACATCCACACCGAGTTGAACGGCTTTTTCCAAACGTGTTTTGTCACTTTCCAACCCGGTTATGATCACCTTTGCTCCACGGCTTTTCGCAACTTGAGCAGCCAACAGGCCAATGGGCCCCGGACCGGTTACAACAACCCAATCCCCCCCGCAAATATCAGCCTTGCTGATGGCATGGTGAATGCATGCCAACGGTTCCGTCAAAGCTGCCGAACGAAAATCGACATTATCCGGAATTTTATGAACACTTTCTTTCCGTGTGATCAAATACTTTGCAAACCCGCCGTCCTGATGGGTTCCCAATCCCTTTCGTTGTTTGCACAAATTATAGTCACCGGACTTACAATACAAGCATCTGCCACATATATCATAGGTCGTTTCAGAAGTTACACGATCTCCGACTTTCCATTCAGTCACTCCTTCCCCAACTTCCGTCACGACCCCCGCAAACTCATGCCCCAAAGTAACGGGCACTCCGACTTTGTAATGTCCTTCATACGTATGAATATCCGATCCGCATATTCCCGCATATTTTACTTCTATTTTTACTTGTCCTTTCCCGGGTTTTGGTTCCGGTTTCTCCTGAATTTCAAGATTTCCGAATCCAAGGGCTGTTTTGACCAATGCTTTCATAAAACAACCTCCTTCATTCATTGAAGCCCCAGGCTTAACTTAATGAAATAACGCAAACCATTTCCAAATCAGCCAGTTAACCAAATTTCCCCCCTGATCAATACTTGACACCATTGATGAATTCTCCGGCATATTAACATTTGCAGCTGTTGCCATTTCAGTAAACACCGGAGCGATGTCGGTTGCCATATACAGGGACAAAGCGATCATGACCGTACCAACAATGACCGAATGGATCAAGTTCCCCCTTGCAGCCCCGACAATAAACGCCGTGATAAAAGGAATGGTTGCCAAATCCCCAAAGGGCAGTACGGCATTTCCCGGCAAGATAACGGCAATAAATACGGTGATGGGAGTTAAAATTAATGCAGTTGCTATCACGGAAGGATGTCCCAATAATACAGCTGCATCAAGCCCGATATAAATTTCCCTCTCCCCAAATCGTTTGGTCAGCCATTGACGGGCGGATTCAGATACCGGCATCAGACCTTCCATCAAAATCTTTACCATGCGAGGCATTAAAATCATGACGGCAGCCATGGATATCCCGATTTTAATAATTTCTCCAATGCTGTAACCAGCCAATGCACCAATCACGGCTCCCAGTATCAGGCCCACTACCATGGAATCCCCAAATATCCCAAAGTGTTTTTGAATGCGATCCGGATCTGCATGCAAATTTTTCAACCCGGGAATGTTTTGGATCCATTTGACCAACCAAATGCCCGGAGCATAAGAAATTGTACTTCCGGTAGCCACCGAAATGCCCGGCATTTCATAAAAATCCCGGACCATCGGTGCAGTCCAATCCGCTACTTTCAGACAGACAATTTGGAATAATACAGCCGCCATCAACCCTTGCACAACACTTCCCGAAACCGTATAAACCACAGCCGCCATAAAAGTGTAATGCCAATAGTTCCAGATATCGACATTCATGGTTTTGGTTGTTTTGGTAATTAACATAATGACATTTACAAACAAGCCGAGCGGAATAATAAATGCTGCAACCATTGATGCCCAAGCAATCGATGATGTCGCCGGCCAACCCACATCAATAACATTTAATTTTATCCCCAATCGATCGACCATGGATTGTGCAGCAGGTCCTAAATTTTGAGTTAACAAATCGACAACCAGAAAAATGCCAACAAATGCAACTCCGATGGTCAAGCCGGAGCGAAAAGCTTTTCCAGGCTTTTGACCAAAGAAAAGACCCAAAATAAAAATGGCTGCCGGAAGGATGACTGTCGCTCCCAAATCCAGAAAACCCCGTACAAAATGGACAAAAGCTTGCATCCCTTTTTACCTCCGTAAATACAGAGTGCTCTCAGACACGAATACAAAGAAGCCTGAGAAATCCACTCTGTAATCAAATTATTTTGTTAATTCCATCAAAATTTGTTGCTTGGTTTCTTCCACTCCTATGCCCGTCAAAAAAGCGCGCGCATTGATCACCGGAAAGGGATATTCTTTTTTGGTCATTGCTGTTGTGATTAATAAATCTGCACGGTCTTCATAAGAACCAACTTCAGCAATCTTGATTTGAATAATATCAATATCCAAGTTATGTTCTCTTGCCATCTCCTCAATCACTTTGTTCACTACAGTCGATGTTGCAATGCCTGCACCACATGCAACCAACACCATTTTTTTGGCCATTTTTTCACCTCCTTCTATTGAAGATCCAGTTCTTTTTTCATTACTTTTTTAATCGTGTTCTTGTCCTCTGCGCGAACAATCTCTTCTAATATTTCCTTTTTTCCGAATATTTTTGTTAATTTTTGCAGGAGGATAAGTTGAGAATCGGCTTCATCCATCACAAGCATAAACACAATTTTCACGGGAACAGTATGATGATCTTCTCCCATGACACCAAAATCGACCGGCTTTTTTAAAACTGCAATGCTCATTGCTTTTCCCTTGACATGCTCTTTGTCAGTATGTGGAATGGCGACGGAAGCACCGGCTGTGGGAAGTCCGGTGGCAAACTGGTTTTCCCGTTGAATCACCGCATGGACAAAACTTTTCTTGACAAGTCCCTTACGAACAAGTTGATCTGCCATAATTTTCAGCACCTCTTCCTTTGTCTCTCCTTCAATATCCAGCAGGATGATCGATTCATCCAAAAACAACTCACACATGTACCCACTCTCCTCCTTCTTGTTTAATCCGCCGAATAAAGCCTGATGATTTTATAAATTTGATTAACAGAATCAGCTTGAATCAGCCGCTTTCGATCTTCATCCGAACCGGCTAACTTCATCAGTTGCATCAATGCGTGGAGGTGCTGATGCTTGTCCTTGGCCGCAATGATAATAATTAAATGAATTTGATACTCTTGTGCATAACAAACTCCGTCTTTCACGCGTAACAAGCTCATGCCCACATCTATTACACCATCTTCGGGCGCTGCATGTGGAATCGCAATATCCGGACCAATCACTATATACGGATCCTGCTTGCAATATCGAATAATGGCATCTATATATCCCGGGGTAATTTTTCTTTTTTTTAAAAGTGGTTCTGCCCCTATCTGAATGGCTTTTTCCCATGAGTCCACAGAATCAGCCAATGTGATCATCTCCGGAGTCAACAATTCATTCAAATTCAGTTCATGCTGATCATGAGGAGGAATCAAGATCGCTGAATTCTCATCCCGGTCAATATATTTCCCCAATTCTTCTTTCAAAGAGGGTTTGTCATGAATGGTTGCATAGTCGGAGATAATCTGCATGACACGGTCCAAATCAATAGAATTCGGAATGTAACCATGTATCTCCAACATCACTTGTTTCCTTAATCGCTGCTTCTCTTGTTTTCCCAGAAAAGCCTTGGTCAAAAAAAGTTTTTTGTCCGTCTCCAAACGAACGGAAGAAAAAACCAAATCAAATTCGAGGGAATAATTCATAAATTCACGAACAGACAAATAATCCAAAAAGATTATTTCCGGAAATAATTCTCTTAGCTCATGAAACATCAGCTTTGAAACAGATACTCCTTGAGGGCAGACAACCACGGCCTTTATTTTTCTATCAATGCTCTTTCCTTGTTTTTTCATCCATCCGCCAATGAGCATCGCAATATATGTGGTCTCATTTCCGGGAATTTCACATCCGATCAATTCTTTTAAAGGCGTTGTGGCTTGCCTGACAAGATGATGCAACTCCCTGAATTCCTTACTGAACGCACCTTGAAAATGAAAGTGATCCGTCAGTTGATATTTGATCCGGTAATAAGCCGGCTTGATATGTTGCAACAATTGCTCGATCAGCTGCTCGCGATCTTCAAGATAAATGCATGCACTTTTTTCAAATTGCCTCAACATCTTGTCAACGGCTTGAACTAAATCAGGAATGCTTTCCTCGGGAGTCAAATCTGATGAAAAAACATTGGTTGATAAAAGATGTAAGGTTATAAACAGACGATCGGTTTCGGGAATATCCTGATAACCCTTTAATATTTCTTCTGTTGCTTGATACTCTTTGGTATTGGATAACTCTTCATATGCGATGGAAAAGGGATCAATAAAATTCCCCCGTTGAATCCGTCTCAGAATGAAAATCAAAATATAAGGCATCATCCTCAATTTTTCGTCCGTAAATTTCAAATTCAATTTACTTTCCACTTTTTCAATACGTTTTTCAAACTCTTCCAATTGACTGTTTTGGATTCCGGTAATTTTTCTTAACCAGTCCTCCCCGTGAATTGTCTGCAGAAGGTGATTGGTTCTATGGATGAGCAACCTGCGAATTTGAAATTCCTTTCCCTCCAATACGTACCCTTTCTTTCTTGAGTAACGGACCTTTAAACCATACTCGCACAGAATTCTTTGTACCTTTTTCAAATCATGAAGGATCGTGTTTTTGCTAACATTCAAATAATAAGAAAAATATTTGAGGGACAGCTCTTCTTCGGATCCGAGAAGCATCATAATGATCAGGGAAATCCGTTGTTCTTCGGTGATCCGGGTTGGATTAAACAATAATGTAGCATTTTCAATGCTGTGAAATGTTGTGTAAACAGACTGACTGATCACAAAATTACCTTGCCGTGTTCTTTCGATCACCGGAAGGTGATTTGTCATCAGCCATTCATTAATTTTGTCCATGCTGTATCCCAACTGTCTTTTTGTTAAACGGAACTTCTTTTCCAACTCTGCACTCGTCACATTCGGGTTACTTAATAGTTCATCAAAAATCCGCTTACACCGTTTGTTTAAATCCAACTTATCTCCTCCCTCTACATTTATTGAAACATTATCCACATACAAAATGGAACCCTATTGCATCTCAATGGAATGGATAGTTGTTGTACAATGTTGTGATTTACAGTAGCAATCAAAATGACCAAAGGATTTCCACCGAAAAAAGTTGGAAAACAGATATTTAATGAAAAAAAAAGCCTGAAAAAGGCACCAGATTTGTCATCTTTTTCAGGCTTTGCAGAACCTAGATGTGTCTTTTAAATATAAATATAATGAAATACATAACAAAGGATGTTACACACAAGGAAAACAAATTTATAAAAATATTTGTTCTGTGTTTGAGAAGCTTGAATATCAGCTGATAAATTCCAATACCGATGACACCCCCGAGTGTATTGGCCAAGATATCCGTGAAATCACTTCTTCCAATCGCCAAAACAAATTGAATGATTTCAAATGACAAAGTAAAACCAACGATGGCTGACACTTTTTTCGAAAAAGACCACTCACTTTTCAACATGCAAATATAAATACCCAAGGGTATAAAAATTCTTATATTGCTATATACCTCAGAAAAAAGAGACTGATGAAACGGAATCAAATTAATGACCCGCACTCTTTCTATATAATCAAGAGAAAACTGTAATTTAAAAAGAACCAACCACACAAGCGCAAATACATAAACAGTGAATAATCCGAATGTAAACTTTTTACTTCCCAATGTTTCTCCTCCTGATTCGTATTTTTCTTTTGTTTTCCTCGGAACGATCAAAAATGCTGTGATTTTCAACCGATAAAACCATTTTTTGATTCAAAAAAAATCTCGTACCCTCAGTATGAAGTCTACCTGAAGGAACGAGTCGTTTTTTTAATGTTTCGTTGATCATTTCTTAAGAAAACACGGGAATTTCCTTAATGTTTTCTTAAGTCTGCCTTGGCATGGCAGGGAGCTCCACCGTAAATGAAGTATGTGTTTTATCACTGTCTGCATAAAGGCGCCCGCCGTGTAAAGTCACGATTTCTTTTGCAATCGCCAATCCAAGTCCCGCTCCCCCTTTGCCGGAGGAGCGGGCGTCATCAATCCGATAGAATTTGTCAAATATGGCATCCAGTTTACTTTTAGGAATACTCCCGGCATTTTTAAACTCGATCGAAACCATATCCCCGCATCGACCGGCGGTAATGTCAATGACGCTGTTGTCCTCACTGTATGCCACGGCGTTTTTCAAAATGTTGTTAAAGACCCTGGCAAGTTTATCGGGATCGGCGTATACCGTCAAATCGTCCGGAGCATGAATAACAACCTGTTTTCCATTCACGGCCAGCTGGGGGTAAAATTCATCGGTTATTTGCACCAGCATGTAGTACAGGTCAATGTGCTTTTTTTCAAGTTTAATCGTTTGGAGATTATATCGCGTGATCTCAAAAAACTCGTCGATTAACCGTTCGAGGTGAATGGCTTTGTCCAATGTAATACGAATATACTTTTCCTGTTGCTCTGCCGGCATGTCTGACGCCTCATCAAGCAGGCTCAAATAACCGATAATGGATGTCAGGGGAGTTTTAATATCATGTGCCAAGTACATGACAAAGTCATTTTTCCTTTGTTCGGCAAGCTTCGCCTCCTGCTCCCGCTTTTCCAGTGTCAGTTTTAATGTGTTCAGTTTCTGTTCCAAAAACTCCATTTCCGGAGAAAGTTCAATTTGTTTATCCTCTTTTTGGATAAGTATATCAATGCCGTTATTTATCTCGTTGAAGTATTTCGCGAATTTCGACAGCATGATACGGCACAGAATCAGAACCGTAACAGCAATCGTCACATACATAATGATGGTAATATTGTTCCGTATGGTATATTGATATATTAACATCGCGTCCTGACGCTCTAAGTAAAAACTGTTTTCCAAAAAACGTACGATCCACTCCCCGGTTCTCCACCGCATGAGTTCACGCAAATAAAAAACAAATACAATTGCAGCGATCACAATTACAAGGATATACAGGAATAGTTTGCGTTTTAATTTGTAATAATCGTTATTTTTCTCACTCAAATTTTATAACCAACTCCCCATACGGTTTTGATATATTTCGGATTATCAATGGAGTCATTCATTTTTTTGCGCAAATGCCGGATATGCACGGTGATGGTATTGCTGCTCTTGCTGAAGTATTCGTCTCCCCATATCTCATGAAACAACTGCTCAGAACTAACCACCTTTCCTTTGTTTTCACAAAGAATGCGCAGGATTGAAAACTCAGTAGGGGTGAGGGATAACGGTTTCTCGTTCAAAAAGCACTCATGCGTGTCTATATTCATGACAATGCCGGCGTGAACTATAACATTTTCTTTTTGCTCTGTTACTCCATTGTATTTTTTGTATCGGCGCAACTGCGCTTTGACGCGTGCAATTAACTCAAGCGGGCGAAAGGGCTTTGTGATATAATCGTCTGCACCGATCGTAAGACCCGTCACCTTGTCCACTTCCGCATCTTTTGCGGTCAGCAGAATAATGGGGTAATTGTGATTGTCCCTGATTTTTTGGCAGATTTCAAGGCCGCTTGTGCCAGGAAGCATGATGTCCAATATGGCAAGATCCAGGTCAGTCTCATCGATACATTTCAACGCTTCTTTGGCAGTGTAGCATTTGAAAACGGTATAATTCTCATTTTTCAGGTATAACTCAACCAAATCAGCAATTTCACGTTCATCATCCACAACAAGTATTTTATCACTCACAGTTACCAACCCATTCTCCTCTCAACACATATAAACAGTTTGATTTTCCTGTTTACTGAAACCCCGGCTGATGACTCTGTTGAAATTCATTTATCTGTTATTGTCCCACTATATTTTAATTCATATACGATTAGACGTATATCTTAAAGTAAGACAATGGATATAAAATCAGAAATCCATTGTTTGCAAAAACACATCAAGGATGTAAAAAAACCTTGCGCAACCGGAATTTCATTGATGAACCCCAATTTAGTCCTCTTTTTGATGGTTCCCGACAATGGGGAAATCAAAATACGTATCAGGGTAAGGCTCGTTTCTTAATACGTAGTGCCACCATTCGTATTCGTAAGCTTCAAATCCGCTGTTTTCCATGATTGAACGTAACAACCGGCGGTTTTTCGCCTCAATGCTTGAAATTTTTTTTGAGGTGTGATGTGAGCGTTCATCCATAAAATCGAAACTGCTTCCCATGGGGACAAGTTCACCGGTATCCAACTGATAAAGCGTAAGATCAATTGCACTTCCACGGCTGTGGCTTGATAATGGCGCAACATATCCCTTTGTGATTAATTCGGATCGCTCGATATTCGGATAATATCTTTCTTTGGTAAGATTGTCTTCCGGTAGTTCGGACCAACGTAAAAAGCATTCCACCGCCCTTTGGGGCCGATAGCCGTCCCACAACAGCAAACCATACCCGAGAGCTTCTGCTTGTTTTTGTGCCTTTCGCAACGCAAGGGCTAAGTCATAAGTTCCCACGATGCGATTAACTTCATATCCGTCTACCGGTTTCCCTGTGAAATTGTCCCATGTAGCATATTTGGCATCCCAGCGAACTCCGTGCAAAATTTCATCCAAAAATATAAATCCTTTTTCCATACTCATCACCTCTTTAATGCCAATTCGATCAAACGGTCAATCAATTCCGGAAGTTTGATGCCAGCAGCATCCATCATACGGGGATACCGGCTGTACGATGTGAATCCGGGCAAGGTATTGACTTCGTTTAGGACAATGCGGCCGTTGTTTTGTAAGAACATGTCAACACGGGCAAGACCTCTGCACCCAAGCACTCTGTATATTTTTTTTGCCGTTTCACGAATCCGTTCCCGATCTTCTACCGACAAGTCTGCCGGAATGGTTATCACTGCATTTTCAGAACCTTTCTCCGGCTCGGCTTCCTGATGAATACGAAAGATACCGTATTGCAGCGTGATTTGATCCACCTCGCCAACCATCAGCTCGGAACCGTTTCCCAGTACGGCACAACCAACCTCATATCCCATTACAGCTTGCTCAATCAGGATTTTGCTGTCATATTCTCCAGCCAATTGAATGGCATCGTTTAATTCGTCCGCACAATAGACTTTTTTTACACCGTAGGATGAACCGGAACGTGCCGGCTTGACAAAAACAGGATAGGACAAAACATCCGCATCCAACAGATCATCCTTATGGATCACCCTGAATTCCGGAGTAGCGATTCCGGCATTTTTGGCTATGATATATGTCAGCGATTTATCCATACAAATTGCTGAGCTTTGAATATCACAGCCCACATACGGGATTCCGGACAATTCAAAAAGACCTTGTATCGATCCATCCTCACCCGACTTGCCGTGCAAAACCGAAAATGCTGCATCTACGTGTTGAATTTCATATTCATTGTTCTTTTGTACAAGCAATCCATGCATTTTTTTATCCGGCGACAGCACGGCGGAACAGCAATTGCCACTTTCCCATTCCACACCAGGTTTTTCGCACATTTTCCAAGTTCCGGATCGGGTGATTCCAATGTAAATGGGCTCGTATTTTTCCGTGTCAATGTTGTTGGCAATCTCGACCGCAGATTTTACCGACACATCATGTTCCTCTGAGCATCCGCCAAACAAGACGGCGATCTTTAATCTAGACAAGTGCCTCTCTCCTCTCAAATTCCAAACAATTTAATATTGTCTTTTCAACGGTTTCATACAATGCCCGTTCCGTGTAGTACGCCGTATGCGGCGTGATGATCACATTCGGCATCTTTTGCAGCTTAAGTATGAATGGATGATCTATTGATTTTCGTGAATGATCAAAATAGAAAAATCCTTCCTCACCTTCCAACACATCCAACGCTGCTCCGCCCAACTTACCATTCTCCAACGCTTGAATCAGAGCATTGGTATCCAGAAGCGCTCCCCGCGCTGTATTAATTAGAAATGCGCCTTGCTTCATGGCATTAATCTGTTCGCGACCGATCATATGGTATGTGTCCGCGTTAAGTGGTACATGAATGGTAATCAGGTCGCTATTTTGCAGCAACTCATTGAAGGACACATAATTTGCCGCCACCTCTTGGCTGTGACCATACGCCAGTATACGACATCCAAACCCGTGCAGCCGCTCAATCACGGCTTTGCCTATACGACCGGTTCCCAATACACCAACAGTCATGTCACGCAGCTCTTTGCCACGGACATGATCCAATCTGAAATCATGCTTTTCCACACGACTCATAACGGATTTGGCTTTACGTATAGCCATCAGCATCAACATCAACGTATAATCGGCAACACTATCCGGTGAATATCTCACGTTTCCGACAGTGATTCCCAAACTTTCTGCTGCCTGAATGTCGATATGGTTGCAACCAATGCTTCGAGTTGAGATATACTTAACGCCGCAATCCTTTAATGCGATTAGAACGCGTTTGGAAATCTCAGATTTGTGTCCAACACTGATGCATTGATTTCCCCGGGACAATGTTGCATTGGTTTCTGAGACGGCAGAGCTTGTAATGGTAGGGATGACACCAAAACGTGGAGAAAGTTCTTTGAAAACCTCAGCCTCATCTCTTTCACATCCATAAATGGTGATGCCGATCTTTTTCATGCTTTCACCTCTTTTCCGTCAATCATTTTTCTCTCCATGACAACTGATTATCTAATCCTTTTCTTTTGTTTCTCTTTATGTTGTCGTGATAACAACCTGACGATCCACATACGCCTTTCATCCAATGATGGCCTTCTGTTGAAATTCCCCATGTATTCATAACTATCCTGAGGAGATAAACAGATCTTTTTAAGTCGTGACATTTATGCGGCTATGGAACAGTCATTCCTCTACCTGGCCTTTCACATAAAACAGCTCGTTCCCACGGCATTAAGTCTACCGAAAAGGAACGAGCTGTTTTTTAGTATTATATTGATAATTTCTTAAGAAAAAATAGAGATAACCTTGATGTTTTCCTAATACGTACGGTCTCAAATGGATTTAAAAGAATATCAAAAAACCCTCTTAAGCAAACTGCTTAAGAGGGTTCAGGAT
>NZ_JACETT010000017.1:0-13827 GCF_013912365.1 Thermoactinomyces intermedius | reverse complement strand
TCGCGGCGACAAGAAATAATCTAACATAAATCGACGAATTGTGCAAGACATTTTTTTAAAAAATTTTATGTTCCCTATTCCTGCTTTTGCAAATAACGTTTATCCTTCAGGAAGAAACGCCAAAAAATCAGGAATCCCGGCAGAAGCAGGGCAATCCCCGCACCAAGGATTTTAAGCAGGGAATAAAAGGTGTTGATGTTGGTAAATGCTTCTCCGACCGTCAAGTAAGGATAGACAATATACGGGAGATGGGCAATTCCGTAAGCAAACGTGGCAAACGCATATTGTAAAAATATAAAAATAATCGCCAGCCGGATCTTCCGGCCTCCCCGCCATAAAAAGAGGTACCCGATCAAAAAACAAATCATGGAGAACAAAAACAGTTTCAACTGTCCGCTGAGCCTTTGCAACAACCACTCCGCTTCCGGCTCCAAAAAAACGAGCGTCAAAACCGCCGCCACGATGGCCACCGGCCCGAGCCAGACAGCTTGCCTCCGGTACATTGCATAAGCCTCCGTATCATTGGCTTCCCTGGAATAATCCGCGAGAAACAAAGCAGACAAAAACAACTCCGAGGCAAGCCCGAACAACATATACAAATACACGGAAGGACTGGTTAACCACTTATCAAACAACATTATGATCTGTCCTCCGGTTTCCCGGATAAAGCCGCCTTCCGTCACCGGCAACGCACTGATCAAAAGCGCCGGGACAAACAAGCCGGTCATGCCCGAAACAATCCGGAGCCCTTTGGCTGACCCCCCTGCCGAATAAGACAACACCAGAAAGGAACTGCGCAAGGTAATCAGCAACAAAATGATGCTGACCGGAACCAACAGCACCGTTCCCAGCATATAAGCCGCTTTCGGGAAAAAGCCCACGGTGGACACCACCAACAACACCAAAATCGTATTGGTCACTTCCCAGGTGGGAGATAAAAACCGGTTGGCCACTTGTCCGGCTTTGGATCGTTTTTGATTATAAAGCATCGCCCAAAAGCTGGCTCCAAAATCGATGGATCCGGCCATGCTGTAGACGAAGACAAGCATCCAGATCAACAAAATGGCAATGGACGGTTCAATAGTTTGCTCCATAGGAATACCCCTTTTGTCTCATTTGTTCCAGGTCTTCTTCGAGGGGATGGCGCCGGAAATAGGAGATCATCACTTTGACCAACATCCAACTCAACAACAAGTATACCGCGGCAAACAGGATATACAGGAAACCGAGGTTTCCGGCTTTGGTTGCCGCTTCCGCCGTGGTTTGCACCCCGTAAATCGTCCAGGGTTGCCGGCCGCTGCAGCTGAAAATCCAGCCAAATTCGATCCCCAGCATGGATAAGGGCCCGGATGCAACCAGTAACCACAACAGCCAGCGGGGCAGATTTTTTTCCTTGGCCTCCCGTTGTTTCCACCAAAAATAAAGGGCCAAAGCGGAAAGAGCCAGCAAGAGGACACCGATTCCCACCATGATGTTAAACAAGGTGTGCACATAGGCCGGCGGCCAGGTTTCCTCCGGAAATTCTTCCAAACCTTTGACTTCCGTGTCAAACCGGTCTCCTGCCAAAAAGCTGAGCATGTAAGGGATCTCAATCCCGTTTCTTACTTCTCTTTTCTCTTGATCCACCACACCACCGATGATCAAGGGGGCATAACGCCGGGTTTCAAACAATCCTTCCGAAGCGGCGAGCTTTTCCGGATTATATTGATGCAAATTTTGTGCGGATCCATGTCCGGAAACTGCCGTCAAAAACGACATGGCAAACGCTAAAATCAACGAGAAAAACAAAGCTTTTTGATGAACGGGACGTTCAGCGGCCCTCCCCCTCAACAAGCGGTAACTGGCCACAGAAACGATTACAAAAGCTCCGGTCATGAGCGCACTGACCACCACGTGATAAGCGGTGTTTCCAAAACTCGGATTAAAAAAAGCTTTCCATGGATCCACATTGTAGACCGTCCCGTCCGGTTTCATGTCAAACCCCGCAGGGGTATTCATCCAAGTGTTTGCCGACGTGATCAAAATGCCCGAAGCCGCGGCGCCGAAAGCCACCAGAAACACGGAAATCACCCGCCACAAAGGGGCCAGGCGGTCAGCGGCGTAAACATAAATGGACAAGGCGAGCGCTTCCAAAAAGAATGCATAAATTTCGATCTGAAACGGTACCGAGATCACTTGACCGACAATTTTCATAAATCCCGGCCACAACAGCGAAAGCTGGACAGCCACAATGGTCCCGCTCGGAATGGCCACACCCAAAAGCAGTGCCACCGACTTGGTCCACCGCTTTGCCATGACCGCATAGTGAAGATCTTTTCTTTTGTAAAAGAGCCATTCGCTCACAAAAACCATCGCGGACAAACCGATTCCCAACGTGGCGTAGATGATGTGAAAAGCCAAAGAAGTCCCAAAAAAGATTCGGGCCATGGTAACCTGATCCATACCAATCCTCCTCGTCTCACCGTCTGTCTTAGTTTGATTGCATCAGGAAATTTTATGCAAAAAAAAGAAGACTTACTGGGTAAGCCTTCCTTCAAAACCTCAAAACCCGTTTTATCAAACCATTTCCCGCAACAACTTTCCGGGATCGCGGGTATACTCGCCTAATGTTTGTGTAAAGCGGATGGCATCGGCTCCGTCCAACACCCGGTGATCAAAACTGAGCGAGACATTCATCCGCCACCCGACGGTCAGCTGGTGATGTTCCACGACCGGTTTTTCCGCGATCCGGTGCAAAGCAAGAATGGCCACCTCCGGGGGCTGGATGATCGGGGTTGCCCATTCTCCCCCCAAAGCCCCGGCATTGCTGATGGTGAAGGTGCTTCCCTTCATTTGTCCCGGCGAAAGTTTCCCTTCTCTCGCCAGTCTGGTCAATCTTCCGATCTCTTCCGCCAGCTGGTCGATGCTTTTTTGCTCCGCCTGTTGAATCACCGGAACGACGAGTCCTCCCGGGGCATCCACTGCCATCCCCAGCGAAATGGATGAAAACTGCCGGATGCGCTGAGTTTCCTCATCATAATGGGCATTAAACCGTGGATGATGTTTCAAGGTCACGGCGACCAATTTCGCCAAAACGGCCATATACGTCAATTTGGGCACTGACGGATCGCCGGCCGAAGCTTGTTTTTGTTGTTCGTACCACCGGACCAATCCGTCCACCGACAATTCATCAAAATGGGTGGCATGCGGCTTGCGGGTAACCGAATAAAGCAGCCGGTCCCCGATCACCCTGCGTGTCGGCGACAAATCTTCCTCCACCACTTCCGCTTTCGGAAGGAAGATGCCGGGGGCCGGGCTCTCCTTGTTTTGATTCACATGGCGGAGGACATCTTCTTTGGTGACCCGACCATGTTCCCCCGTTCCCTTGATTTCATTGATATCCACACCGTGTTCCCTGGCCAGACGCCGCGTGGAGGGGGTTGCCAAAACTCTTTTTTTCTTGTTCTTCTGCGGGGCCACCGGGGAAGGAGCGGTTTCGTCTTCTTCCATTTCATACAAAACTTCCCCAACGGGAACCACTTGCCCTTCGGTCCATTTCAAATTCATGATTTTTCCGCCGGCAGGCGCAGGCAATTCCACCACCGCTTTGTCGGTCTGCACTTCCAAAACCGGTTGATTTTCTTCGATTCTCTCTCCTTCTTTCACCAGCCAGCGGATAATTTCGGCTTCCGTCACCCCTTCGCCGATATCCGGCAAACAAAATTTCACTGCCACTTCTTCTCCCCCCTCAATAAGAAACGACCTGGCAAATCGATTGGTACACCCGTTTCACATCCGGGCGGAAATCATCTTCCAAGGCATACATCGGCACCGGCACGTCATAACCAGTCACCCGGGTCACCGGGGCTTCCAGATACAAAAAAGCTTGTTCATTGATCAGTGCCGTCAACTCCGCTCCTACCCCGGCGGTCCGGGGAGCTTCATGGACAATGACGACCCGTCCCGTGTTTTTGACAGAGTGAATAATCGTCTCTTCATCCAACGGAGACAAGGAACGCAGATCAATCAAATCACAGGAGATCCCTTCTTTTTTCGCTGCTTCTGCCGCTTTTTTCGCCACCGGCACCATGGTTCCCCATGCAATCAGGGTGACATCTTCCCCGTCCGTCACTTTCCTCGCTTGACCGATCGGAACCTCATACCATCCTTCCGGAACTTCTTCTTTCACCGACCGGTACAACTGCATCGGTTCCAAAAACAAAACCGGATCCGGATCTTCAATGGCAGAAAGCAAAAGCCCTTTGGCATCTTTCGGAGTTGAAGGCGTGACTACTTTCAATCCGGGAATGTGGACAAATAAGCTTTCCGTGGAATCAGAGTGCAATTCGGGCGCCCGGATCCCCCCGCCATACGGAACGCGCACGACCATGGACGCCGGATACCTCCCTTGTGTCCTTGTCCGCAAGCGCGCGGCATGCGTCACCAGCTGTTCCATCGCCGGATAAATAAAACCCATGAATTGCACTTCCGCCACCGGACGAAACCCGCCCACAGCCAGTCCGATCGAGGATCCGATGATGCCCGCTTCCGCAAGTGGGGTGTCCATCACCCTCTCCTCTCCGAACAATTCCCACAATCCCTCCGTCGCGCGGAAAACCCCTCCGTTTTTCCCGATATCTTCCCCCAGCAGAATCACCCGCGGATCGTTCTCCAATGCCACCTTCAATGCATCGCATATGGATTGCACCATGGTTTTTGGTTTCATCGACGGTGATCCCTCTCTTCCAGCTGCTGTTTTTGTCTCTTTTCATTTGCGGACAAGGTTTCATACACATGCGCAAACATATGCCCGGGAGGGGCCGGTTCTTCTTTTTCCGCCCGGGAAATCGCTTGATCCATTTTCTCTTTGCAGGTTTCTTCCCACGTTTTCTCCTCTTCGTCCGTCAACAACCCTTCCTTTTTCAACAGGCGGGTGTATCTCAGCAAAGGATCTTTTTCGTTCACCCATTCTTCCACTTCTTCCGGCGGACGGTACCGCGTGGCATCATCGGCCGTGGTGTGCGGACCGAAGCGGTAAGTCACGGCTTCGATCAAAGTGGGGCCTTTCCCGGCCCGGGCGCGCGCGACGGCTTTGGACATCACATCATACACGGCCAAAACGTCATTTCCATCGACGCGGATTCCCGGGAAGTTATACGCTTTTGCCTTTTCAGCCACCGTTTTTGACGCCGACTGGCGTGAAAACGGCACACTGATGGCATAACCGTTATTTTGGCAGAAAAAAATCACCGGGATGTTGAAAACCCCTGCAAAATTGCAAGCTTCGTGAAAATCCCCTTCGGATGTGGCCCCGTCCCCAAAGTAACAAACCGCGATGCTGTCCTCTTTTTTCAATTTCGATGCCCATGCCGCCCCGACCGCATGCGGAAGATGGGTGGCAATCGGCACGGAAGGCGGTAATAAGCGAATTTCTTCCGGAGCCTTGCACCCTTCGACCCTGCCCATCCAATAAAGCAAAATTTGCGACAACGGCATTCCGGCAATCATCGCCACCCCGTGTTCCCGGTAACTCGGAAAAATCCAATCTTGTTTTTGCAGGGCCAAGGTACTTCCGACCTGCGCCGCTTCCTGCCCTTCCAAAGGCGCATAGGTTCCGATTCTCCCTTGCCGTTGCAAGAAAACCGACCGCCTGTCAAAATGGCGGACGAAGGCCATCCACCGGTAAAAGTCTTTTTTCTTTTCCACACTCAACCGGTTCCAGATTTCCTTTCCCGATTCCGTCAAACGGCCATCCGGGGCAAGATGGCGGACATCCTCCTCGGTCATCAGTTTCATCAATGATTTTTACCTCCTTGCGCTGTTGCGGGGATCCTCCAACAAGATCCGGCGAATATCGGTTAACTTTTTCAAACGCTCCATCACGATCCGGTCCGCTGCCTCACAAGTGGTAATATTCTCATTTTTCGCCCGGTGAAAAATATCCAGGACCATGTCATAAATCGCTTCGGTTTTGGCGAGCACTCTCTCTTCATGGAAGCCTTCCAGTTCATCAGCCACTTGAATCAGCCCGCCGGCATTCACCAGATAATCGGGTGCATACCAAATGCTCCGTTTTTGAAGCAGTGCCCCATGCCGGTCTTCCACCAGTTGGTTGTTGGCGGATCCGACAATGGCCAGGCAACGGAACTCGTCAATGGTGTCATCATTGACCACGCCGCCTTTGGCGCAAGGCGAGAAAATATCGCAACTCTCCTTGTGAATCCGGTTCACATCCACCAATTGGACCTTGTCGCCATACTTTTCTTTCAGCTGTTCGCATCGCACCGAATCGATGTCGGCAATTTTGCAGTAAGCCCCCACTTCGACCAAAAGCTGCAACAAGCGCTCTCCCACCTTGCCGACTCCTTGGATGGCAACCACACGCCCTTTCAGCTGATCCGTCCCCCATAAAAACCGGGCGGTGGCCCGCATTCCGTGAAACACCCCGAGCGCGGTGGGAATGGATGTGTCCCCGCTTCCGCCGTACGATTTCGGCAATCCGGCAAAAGATTTCGATTCCCTGGCGGCATGGACAAAATCTTCCGGATTGGTTCCCATGTCGGTTCCGGTATAGAAACGGCCGTTTAACCCGCCCACAAAACGGCCGATCACGCGAAACAACTCCGGCGATTTATCTTTTTTCGGATCGCCGATGATAACCATTTTTCCCCCGCCAAAGTCCACATCCGCCAGACTGCATTTATAGGTCATGCCTTTGGACAACCGCAAAACATCCTCCAAGGCTTCGTCCGTCGAAGCATACGGGATCATGCGGCATCCACCCAAAGCCGGCCCCGCGGTTGTATTATGCAAGGCGATGATCGCTTTGAGACCGGTTTGCGGATGACGGCAAAAAATGACCTGCTCGTGGCCATAGCGGTCCATCATTTCAAACACGTCGCGCATCTTCGCTTCCTCCAACAAAGATCCCCGCTTTTGTTCATTGATTTTCATGCTTCCCATTCTTATCATCTCCACTTTGAACAAGTTGACTGACAAGCCTGAAAATCTTTCAACTCATCATATGCCCAAAACCGGAAGTGTGATCTTATTCCCCCCGAAAAACCGGTTTTCTTTTTTCCAAAAACGCCCGCATTCCCTCACTTTGATCTTCGGAAGAAAAGAGCAGGAAAAAAGCATTTTGTTCCAAATTCAAACCGTGTTCCAAGGGAAGTTCCTGGGCCTTTAAAACCGCTTGTTTGGCCAGCCGGACAGCAACCGGCGGCTTTTCTGCAATCTCTTTTGCCAAAGACAGCACCTCTTTTTCCAAATCCTCCGCCGGAACCACACGATTGATCAGTCCCCACTTCAGGGCTTCTTCTGCCGAAATGCTCTTTCCGGTCAAAATCATTTCCATCGCTTTTTTCATTCCGACTGCTTTGGTCAGACGCTGTGTTCCCCCGGCTCCGGGGATCACTCCCAATAAAATCTCGGGTTGTCCAAATTGAGCCGCGTCGGAAGCAATGATCATGTCACAGCACATCGCCAGTTCATTGCCTCCGCCCAATGCATAACCGTTGACAGCCGCAATCAAAGGTTTGGAGATTTTACGGATCCGTTCCCAATCCCGGAAAAATTGTTTCATCACAAAGTCGACCGGCCTGGTTTCAGACAGTTCTTTAATGTCGGCTCCCGCCGCGAAAGCCTTTTCACTTCCGGTCAAAACAATCACCCGGATCGCTTCGTCCCGGTCCAGCCCTTCCAGTTCATCGGCCAGTTTTTTCATCAGGCCGGAGTTTAAGGCATTGAGTGACTTCGGACGATTCAGTGTTATTTTTGCGATCGGCTCCATCCTTTCCAGCAACAGCATTTCCTGATCCATTGGAATATTCCTCCTTATAAAGAAAGCGATTTCATTTTTCAAAAAATTATTTATTTATTATATGTTTTCATTTTACCAAACAAGCGATTGTTTGTCATTCCGTCACGGTGAAGCGGTTATGGGATAAAGAAGACATGCATCAAAAAAAGCGCCCTTACTCAGGCGCTCCTTTCATCATCACCTTGGATGTTTCCTCTACACATTTTTTGCAAATCATTTTTCCGCGATAGTAGATCACTTCTTCCAGGCTCCCGCAAAAAATGCAGTTGGGCTCGTATTTTTTCAGCACGATATATTGATCATCCACAAACACTTCAACACCGTCGCTGGGATGAATATTCAAAAGATCCCTCAGGCCTTTTGGCAATACGATCCTTCCCAGATGATCCACTTTTCTTACGATCCCAGTCCCTTTCATCGAAATCGGCCCCTCTCATTTCTGTTGTAAGCTGGTGGGAGGTGTCAGCTTGCAACCCCTGTTCAACGGTTTACTCATCCGTCACCATGTTGGACTCTTTCGGATCCGACGCATTTGAATCGGAAGAGGAGTCTGTTTTTTCATCTGCAGGCTTCGGTTTTTGATCCTGATCTTTTGATGGAGATTGGGAATCGGTTTGCTCCGGTTCCTCCTTGTTGGCAGGTTCCTCTTTATTCGTATCCGAAGCCGGATCACGGGTGGAACCCGAAGAAGAGTCATTGCTGGTTTTGTCAGGTTGTTTGGCGGGGGCATCGTCTTTGTGATCCGTTTTGGGTTGATTCTCATCTTTGATGATGCTTTCCCATTCTTCTTCCGATGGCGGCCGATTGAGAAGATCGGATACCGGCTTGATGTCTTCAGCCAGTTGAGTTATCGGAATCTCTTCCATCTCTTTGACATCCAGGTTTTTCCCCTCTTTGTTTGCAATCATCCACACGGCATATTTCGCCGGGGACAAACCGGTTTCATCTGCTTTTTTCTTCACTGATTTCGGCATCGTCAGCGTATGAACAAGCAATTCCAGTTTCTCTTCTTTGCTTTCCTCGTCAATCATGGTTTCAATCTCTTGCAACGTTCTCACGCTGGTTTCTTCATCGTTGTAACCGGATAAAACAATTTGGTCTTTCGGATGCAAGAAACCTTGTTGTTTCGCTTCATCCAAAAAATGTTCCACAAATTCGTCCACTTGCTCGTTTTTGTAACTTTTACCGCCAAGCACTTTTAAAGCGGATTTGTTTAAGGGTTTGACCTCGGTGATATGTTTGTTTTTATCCATTCCAATTGCAATGCTTGGATTCACATCCAAATAAATATATCCTTCTGCATGGGCTTCCTTGGAAGGCGAAAATTGGGGAAGAACATAAAACATTCCGATCATCGCTGCCACGCCGGCACTGATCGCCGCAATCCAAGGCTTTCTCTTCCATGCGGAAGAACGATTCACAACCAAGGGAAACTCCACTTCTTCTCCCACGGTCAGTTCCATGTTTGTTCTCGGCACACGAACAAACTCGCCATCCGGTGTCATCACAATCCAATGGCGCGGCCGAACTTCCATGATAACTCCTTTCCGCATTCATTCGCCCCCTTTCTTACCCTTACAGACCCAAATAACTTCGCACAAGGGTTAAATCTTCCGTCATGACAATGGTAAGAGCCGTCAGGTATTTTCTGTGCCGATTCAAAGTTCGGCGATGCATTCCCAAATATGAGGCAATCTCTTTATCCAGCTTTTTTTGGTGCAGGAATTTGTGCAAAAGCTCCTTCTCAGACACCAGCTTTTTCGCCACGTGGAATAAATTTTCGCGTGTATCCCGGTGTTTCGGGCTTTTTTTGACCAATTCATCCAAAGTGATCCCTTGCTTGGCCAACGCTTTTTTAAAAATTTCGATCTCAAGGCGGCGCATTTTGCTCAGTTCTTCATCCCGGTAACTTTCAAAGGCTTTGGCCACCACTTCCTGGTTTTGGATCTCTTCCTCATTGGGCCCGGAAGTCAAAAGCGGCACCGTTTTCTGATGCTTTGCCTCTTGCCGGAAATAATCCACCAACCGCCGATGGATCACTTTGTACGCAAAGGACATGAATGTTGCCTGAAATCCTGAGCTGTAGCCACTGATCGCTTCATCCAAAGCTTTGTAAGCGATCATGTACTCGTCATCCTGCTTAGTGATCACCCTCCTGCAAACACGTGAAGCGATTCTGCGCACATGTGGTTCCAGTTCCCTAAGCAGATCGTCTCGTTTGTCTGGAGAGTGTGTTTCTTGCACCTGAAGCACACGTGTTTCTAAATCTGTTCCCCGGAACATGCAATACCGACACCTCTCCTATGTATTCATTCGCACGGCTTCTCTGTTTTTCTGTCCATTTCATGGATCAGTATCATTGTATCACGGATCATTCCCTCCATTATATAGACAAAAGCGATCATTTTATCAACAACAAAAAACAGAATGAACCAAAAACCGGCTCATTCCGCAAGGTAAGCAAATTCATGAATCACTCAAATATATATATTTTATCATATTTATGAAAATCTTATTTTTCGTTCCCAGCCAACCGGCGGATCGCCTCAACGGTCTCCGTGTTTTCCAGCGAAGACAGATCACCGGTGTCTTCTCCCAAATAGGCGGCCCGGATCACGCGGCGCAAAATTTTTCCATTCCGGGTCTTGGGCAATTCGTCCACCACCCATACCCGCTTTGGTTTTAATGCTTTTCCCATTTTGCGGGCCACAAACCGGATCAGCTCCTCTTCCAACCCTTCGGTTGTCCCGCCTTTTAAGACGACAAAGCAGACGGCACTCTCCCCTTTTTCCGCATCCGGAATCCCGATGGTTGCCGCTTCCGCCACCAAGGGATGATTGACCAGAACCGATTCCATCTCTGCCGGCCCCAACCGTTTTCCAGCGATTTTCAGCGTGTCATCCGAACGTCCGGTGATAAACCAGTTGTTTTCCTCATCGATATACACCCAGTCCCCGTGCAACCATACATTCGGCCAGCGGCTCCAATAAGCTTGTTCATACCGCCGGTCATCCTGCCAGAAGCTTCGCGTCATGCCGACCCATGGCTGACGCAAAACCAGCTCCCCCACTTGCCCGCGGACCGGGCGGCCCGAATCATCAAACACTTCGGCATCCATTCCCAAAATGGGGCCGGCAAACCCGCACGGAACAATGGGCTTGAAAAAATGATTGCCTAAAATGCCGCCGGAGATTTCAGTCCCGCCGGAATAATTGAAAATGGGCACTTTCTTTTTGCCGACTTGTTCAAACAGCCAATGCCACGGCTCCGGATTCCAAGGCTCCCCCGTGGAACCGAAAACGCGCAGGCTGCTTAAATCCCATTTTTCATGCCACTTGTCCCCGTGCTTCATCAACGCCCGGATCAAGGTCGGGGAGATTCCCAAGTGAGTGACCCCGTTTTTTTCGACCAACTGCCACAAACGGTCCGGTGCCGGGTAATCCGGCGTTCCCTCATAAACAATCATGGTGCTTCCCATCATCAAAGCACCGAACACCATCCAGGGGCCCATCATCCACCCCATGTCCGTCACCCAAAACAACACATCCCCCGGTCCCACATCAAACATGTATCCCGCATCAAAAGCCGCTTTCACCGGAAACCCCGCATGCACATGGACCGTTCCCTTCGGTTTGCCGGTGGTCCCGGAAGTATAAATGATCATCACGGGATCATCCGCCGCCGTGGGATGGGGTGACAGCGCTTTCAAATCTGTCCGCAACCGGTCCCAATCCACATCCCTGTCCCTTGCCGGGCACTCCCGGTTGGCCCGCCGCACCACAATCACTTTCTCGACAGATGGCGATTGATCCGCGGCCAGATCGGCTTCCTCTTTCATCCGGACCAATTTTCCCCGCCGGTAGAACCCGTCCGCCGTGATCAGCCATTTGGCCTCGCATCCTTGAATCCGGGTGGCCACCGCATCGGCGCCGTATCCGGAAAAACACGGGATGAAAATCGCACCAATCCTGGCGACCGCCAACATGGCAATCACATTTTCCGCAATCATGGGCAGGTATATGGCAACCCGGTCTCCCGGCTTCACACCCAGCTTTTGCAACCCTCCTGCAATCCGGTTCACTTCCAGCCATAAATCCCGGTACGAATATTTCCGGCACTCCCCGTTATCGCCTTCCCAGATCAACGCAATCCGGTGACGGGACGATGGATCATCGACAAACCGGTCCAAGCAATTTTCCGAAATATTGAGTTTCCCGCCAACAAACCAGCGGGTCCATAAAATGCCGTCACTCATGTCCATCACTTGACGATACGGAACCTGCCATCTCAACTGCATATCTTTGACCGCTTCATCCCAAAACCAGGCAATATTTTTCACACTGTCCCGGTAAAAAGCGTCATAATCCTGATAACCCAGCCGGTTCATCCATTGATAAAGACGGGTTTTTTTCATCTGTCCGGGGGTTGGAACCCAGGCCGGTTCATGACTCATCGCCCATATCACTCCTATCTCAAATAAAATGACTCATCATTATTTTAAATGTATTTAAAAGATTAAGCAAAATAGATATACGCATAAAAAAGGGCTTTCTGCTTTTAGCACAGAAAGCCCGCCCGGGTTCCGTCAAAAAATCAGATGAGCCATCAAGGCGATGATGGGCAACGTCAGCAACGTACGCTGCAGGAACAAAATCACCAGATCTTTAAAATCAACGGGGACTTTGGAACCCAACAACAGCCCGCCCACTTCGGACATGTAAATCAATTGGGTCACCGAGAGACAGGCAATGACAAACCGGGTCAATTCGCTTTCAATCGCTCCGCTTGCAATCACGGAAGGAAGAAACATGTCCGCAAAGCCGACCACAACCGTTTGGGCCGCTTCGTGTGCTTCCGGGATGTTCAACAAGGATAAAATCGGGACAAACGGCAATCCCAGCCATTTAAACAACGGGGTATATTCCGCGATAATCACTGCGGTGGTTCCAAAAGCCATCACAACCGGCAAGACGCCCAGCCACATATCGAAGATGTTTTTGGATCCGTTTTGAAAAACTTTTTTAAACTGCATGCTGCGCGCACGTTCCACGGCTTGGTGCAAACCCCATTGCCACACGGAAAAGCCTTCCGGAAACGTTTCATTCAGGTTCCCTTTCAACCCGTCATAATACGTATCCTCTTTCCGGGACAACGGAGGGATCCGCGGCAAAACAATCGCCGCCACCAACCCGGATAAGGAAATGGTTAAATAATAAGGCCCGAACAAATGCCCCAATCCGATCTGTTCCAAAACGACAATGGTAAAAGTGATGGACACCACGGAAAACGTCGTTCCGATAACGGCCGCCTCCCGCTTGGTATAAAAGCCGTCTTCATATTGCTTGTTGGTAAGCAAAACCCCGATCGTTCCATCCCCCAGCCAGGATGCCAGACAGTCAATGGAAGCCCGTCCGGGAAGTTTGAATAACGGACGCATCAACCGTGTCAACAACGTTCCGGTCATTTCCAGCAATCCAAAATCCATCAAAAAAGGCATGAAAAGTCCGGCAAAAATAAACACTGTAAACAATACGGGAATCAGGTCATACAGCAACAAACCGCCTGTATTTTCCGACCAAACCCAATCCGGTCCCCACTGAAACAGCGTCAGCACGGCCAATACCGCTCCCAAAGCACGGGTGACCGCCCAAAAAACCGACACGTGAAACAAACTTTTTAAAAAGGGGCGATCCATGATCCAAGTTGGTTTTATAAAAGATCCAATGAGCGTGAGCACTGCAGAAACCAAGATCAGGACCGTTGCCAAAGCCGGGAGGACATCCGCCAGCAACTCCTGCAACCATTTGGCCAGCATGGCAACAGGAATGGTCATTTCCCCCCCGATGGAGATCGGAATCATAAATAAGATAATACCGATGATAGATGGGATGATAAATTTCAAATAGCTCGTCACCGGGCGCGTCCCTTTCTGAACATTTTCCATATCGACTGGATCACCTCAATATTTGCGTATAGATAAAACATAGATACATAAATCTTATAATTATTTTATAAAAAAGAAAAGA
>NZ_JACETT010000016.1:0-23537 GCF_013912365.1 Thermoactinomyces intermedius | reverse complement strand
GAATAATATCTTGTGTTTTTTTAATATATTTGGTTCATCTGTTTTTCAAGGCTTCCGCGGCCTGTCGGGGTGACCGGCTTTGTGCAATGGCGGAGATGACGGCGACTCCGTTGGCTCCTGCTTCCCGGACCTGCCGCGCATTTTGCCGGTTAATGCCGCCGATTCCCACAATGGGAAAGGTTTCCCCGACGACGCTGCGGATGCGGGTGATCGTTTCCGGCCCGACGGGATGTCCGGCATCGGATTTGCTTTTGGTGGCAAACATAGGCCCGACACCGATATAATCGGCTCCGTTTTGTACAGCTTCCAGTGCTTCGGTTTCGGTTCTGGCGGAAACCCCGAGGATCCGCTCTTTGCCGATCAACTTTCTGACATGGAAAGCGGGCAGGTCTTCCTGGCCGATGTGCACTCCGTCCGCTTCCAGGATGAGGGCCAGGTCGACACGGTCATTCACAATAAAAGGGATTTGGTGTTTTTGGCAAATGGCGCGGAGGCGGAATCCCAAATCCACGACTTGGTGCATGTGAAGATCCGGATGTTTTTCCCGGAACTGAAAGCAAGTGATGCCGCCGTGAATGGCCTCCTCCAGAATGTTTTCCGGTGAACGGCCGGAACAATCCTGGGTGCCCATGATGAAATAAACTGACAGAACGTCGTCAGACCATTTCATTGGTATTCCTCCTTCCGGCGGTATGCAAAGTGATTGGTCGGGCCGTTTCCTTTTCCGAGCATCAAAGGATTTCCGACTGCAGCAGTGATAAAATTCTTGGCTTGACGAACCGCTTCGTGCAAAGATTCTCCTTTGGCCAAGTAAGCGGTGATGGCTGCCGAAAAGGTGCAACCTGTTCCATGGGTGTTTTTGGTCTTGAAGCGGGGCGATGAAAAGGAGACAAAATCTTTTCCGTCATACAACAAATCGATTGCCTCTTCTTCTTTGCCGTGTCCCCCCTTAATGATCACTGCTTTGGCCCCTTCATCCACCAATTTCCGGGCCGCTTGTTTCCTGTCTTCCCAGCCGGTGATCCGTTGGTCTGCAAGGATTTCTGCTTCATGCAAATTGGGAGTGACAAGGGTTGCCAGCGGCAATAATTTTTCCTTCATCGCCACCCGGGCGTCTTCGGTGAGCAGTTGGTGTCCGCTGGTGGAAACCATCACGGGATCGATGACCAGGGGACCGATTTGGTGTTCTTTGACTTTGGCCGCAACCACTTCGATGATTTCCGCATTGGCGAGCATGCCGGTTTTGGCTGCATCCACTCCGAGGTCTGTGACAACGGAGTCGATCTGTTTGGCAACCAGATCGGGATCCACAACGCCCACCTTTTGAACCCCGAGGGTGTTTTGGGCCGTGATGGCCGTAATTGAGCTCATTCCAAATACATAAAGCTCTTGAAATGTTTTTAAATCTGCCTGAATTCCGGCGCCACCGCCGCTGTCGGAGCCGGCGATGGTGAGTGCGCGTGCAATCTGTTTCATGGTGCTTCTCCTTCTGTCCTGATCTTTTCCATCGCATTGTAACACAAGGGGACAAAAAGAATAAAGCCGCAAAACCTGCCGGAAAGAGGGAGTTTGCCCGCCAAAGAAAACAGAATGAACTTTCTTTTTTTTTATTGTAAAATCGATGAGGGAGGTGACTTGATTTATGGCCAATGCGCATAAAAAAAAGAAAAAGACCCAGATGAGCACCATTACCATGGTGACGGTTTTGGTTGTTTTTATCGGATTGGGTGTTTTTGCCATCATCAATTCTTTCGCGGGGAAGAATGATTCCGGCGAAGAGACAGCCCGGGTGCTTCCGGTTGAATACGACGGACAGCCGGCGATTGGCAATGACAATGCCCCTGTCAAGCTGATGGAGTTTGGCGATTATAAGTGCCCGGTGTGCAAAGTGTTTCATGACACCGTTTATCCCAAATTGAAAAAAGAATATATCGATACCGGCAAAGTGCAGATGTATTTCACCAATTACCAGTTTATCGGGGAAGATTCGATCACGGCGGGTATGGCTGGAGAAGCCGTTTACCAACAAGATCCCGCAGCTTATTGGAAGTTTTATGACGCCATATACACCCACCAGAAAGATGAATCCGTGAAATGGGCCACTCCGGACTTTTTGGAACAATTGATTGCACAAAACATTCCCGGAGTGGATGCCAAAAAAGTGCGGGAAGACTTGGATCACAAAACGTATTTAAATGAAGTGACGGCAGACAACAACAGAGCAAAAAAATTGAATATTGATTCGGTGCCGGCAATTTTCATCAACGGAAAAAAAGTGGAGAATGCACTGGATTATGAAGCCCTCAAAAAAATGATCGACAGCGAGCTGGCAAACAAGGAGAAGTGAAGAATGCGTCTGGTGAGAACGTACGGTATTTATTTTGCTTGGATCGTTTCACTCATCGCGACATTGGGAAGCCTCTATTTCAGTGAAATATTGGGTTTTATTCCCTGCACGTTGTGTTGGGTGCAACGGATTTTGATGTATCCGCTGGTGATCCTTCTCGGCATTGCCTCCTACCGGAATGACCGGGGGATCATTCCTTATGTGTTGCCGATTACCGTATTGGGGGCGGGCATATCGCTTTTCCATTATCTCAAACAAAAAGTTCCGGCCCTCTCCGAAGTTGCTGCTTGCAAGGTGGGCGTTCCCTGTGAGCAAATGTATATCAACTGGTTTGGGTTCGTCACCATTCCCTTTTTGGCCTTGGTGGCTTTTCTGCTCATCATCGGTTTCCTGTGGGCGGCACGGAAACATTTTGAATAAATTAGGCTGTTTTTTTAGGGATTTGTCCATTCTTTCCTGTCTTTTGATACATAAAGTAGTGAGAGATAGGCAAATGAAAGGAGACAGCCTATGAAACGGAAATTGGCCAGTGGTCCCTACGATCACTATGACGGTTTGGGATCGAAGTGGTTTTTGATCGCGATCCTGGTGATTTTGTTCATCCTCTTTGTTTGCTTTTGGGGATTCTACGGATTCGGCGGGTTTGGCGGATTCGGCGGCGGTTTCTTCTGGTGAGGAACAATGCAGAAGCCTGCTCTTTTTTCAAAGAACAGGCTTTTTTTATTTTGGGGCATTATTGTTTGGAAAGGGATTGACGCAGGGTTTCAATCATTTCCTGGCGTTCTTCTTCCGTGCTGTTTTTCCAGATGACTTCAAATAAAACGCCCAAACCCGGAAGCAACTTTTCTTCCCGTTGTTGAATAGAGTCAACAACCAATTCTTGCAGTTCTTCTTCATTCATGTTATGAATGTTGTGAATCACTGCACCACGGATGTCAAAATTCATGTGTAAGATCCTCCTTTTTGAATATAGATTGTGCGGATTATGGAACATTATCCAACAATGGATGAAAAAGTTGCGGCGTAAGCTTTTATGGAAGAAAGAGGTGGACAAGCGATTGGAAATCAAAACCTTTGCTGTCATCGGGCTGGGAAGGTTCGGAGGGACGATGGCGCGCACTTTGCACGAGATGGGATACGAAGTTTTGGCCATCGATAAAGATGCTTCCCGTGTCCAAGAGATGTCGCAAATCGTCACCCATGCCGTCGAGGCGGACACCACCGATGAAAATGCACTCAAATCTTTGGGGATACGCAATTTTGACGTGGTCATCGTGGCCATCGGGAACGATATTCAGTCAAGCATCTTAACGACTTTGCTGCTCAAAGAAATCGGCTGTAAACAGGTGGTGGTCAAAGCCATCAACGAATTGCACTGGAAGGTGTTGGACAAAATCGGAGCCGACCGGGTGGTCTTTCCGGAGCGCGACATGGGCGTCCGGATGGTGCACAGTTTAATCTCCCCGAATATCCTGGATTATATCGAGTTATCCAATGACTACAGTATCATTGAAATCATCGCCCGGGACTTTTTTTCCGGAAAGACGTTGCAAGAGCTGGACATCCGGGCCCGGTTCGGTTGCAACGTGATGGCCATCAAAAAGGGAAACACCTTTAACATTGCGCCTTCGGCCTCCGATGCGATTCATGAGGGAGACGTTTTGATCGTGATCGGACACAACAAAGATTTGCAAAAATTACAGGAGCATGCCAAATGAAAAAGACGGAACGGATTACATCTTCGGAAAACCGACAATGGAAACAATGGAAAAAACTGAAAACCAAAAAAGGAAGAAAGCAGCAAGATGCATTATTGATCGAAGGGGAACATTTGATTGAAGAGGCGGTGCAGGCCGAACAGGTTTTTCAAGCCGTGATTTTTTCCGAAGCCGCGAAGGAAAAAAAGGCGGATTGGCTGAAAAAGGTTCCCGGAAATGTTCCGGTGTTTGAATTGCCTTCATCCTTGTTTCAACAGCTGGCGGAAACCACGACGCCCCAGGGAATCATGGCGGTGATCCGTTGCCCCCGTTGGTCACTGGATGAAGTGTGGAAACAAAACCACAGCGGGAAAACGTTTTTGCTTTTGGATTCCATTCAGGATCCGGGGAACTTGGGCACGTTGATCCGGACCGCCAAAGCAACGGGCATGGACGGGATCTTTTTGGGCAAAGGGACTGTGGATCCTTTCAATGGCAAAGTGGTCCGGGCTTCGATGGGGGCCATTTTCAAAGTGCCGTTATGGCAGGAGGATTTAAGTTGCGTCATTCCCGGGTTAAAAGAGCGGAACGTGACGGTTGTCAACACTTCTCCGCATGCAACCCGCTCTTATTTTCATTATCCGTTACCATCCCGGGTCGCCATCTTGTTGGGAAATGAAGGGCGGGGGGTGGACCGCCGCTTGGAGGAATATGTGGATGACCATGTGACCATTCCCATGCCCGGCGGAACGGAGTCACTGAATGTTTCCGTCACCGGCGCTTTACTCATGTATGAACGAATTCGCCAAGGCTCCTTGCGGGGAAATGGAGAGTTCGATTATAATATAAAATAATTTTTCCGCAGAAATTTCATATCCATAAACGGCTGTGAAGGAGACAAGTAGGCAGTACGGCCTTTCAGGGAGGAAATGCCGTGACTGAAAGCATTTCTAAGGAACCGGCTGTTGAAATTCACTCCGGAGCTGACCCCTGAATGATGAAGTAGGGGGGACCGGTTGATGACCGTTATTTAAAAGAAGCGGAGAAGGATTTGTCCTTCTCAAAAAAGGGTGGTACCGCGGATCTCTCGTCCCTTTGGGCGTGAGGTCTTTTTTATTTATGGAATAATTTTCTATTTTATCTTTTTCTATTATATCTTCTGATGTGATGCCATTGACGACAGTTTTTACCGAAAGGAGATCGAACAATGCGTGAGCGATTGGAAGTCTTGAAAGAAGAGGCGACTTCAGTCATTCATCAGGCGCAAAGCCTGGATGAATTGCGTGAATTGAAAGTGAGGTATCTCGGAAAAAAGGGTGAATTGACCGGTGTGCTCCGGGGCATGAAAGATCTTCCTCCCGAAGAGCGTCCGGTGATCGGAAGCATGGCCAATGAAGTCCGTGGATATCTGGAAGAGTTGATTGCGGGAAAAGAGAAAGAACTGGAAGAGGCGGTTCTTCAGGAACAAATTAACCGGGAAGTGATTGATGTTTCTTTGCCCGGTATCAAACCCGAACCGGGGACGTTGCATCCTTTGCAACTGATCATTGAACAAGTGGAAGACATTTTTGTCGGAATGGGCTTTGAAATTGCAGAAGGTCCTGAAGTGGAAACCGATCAATTTAACTTCGAAATGCTGAACTTGCCGAAAGGTCATCCGGCCCGGGACATGCAGGACTCTTTTTACATCACTCCGGAAATTCTGCTCCGGACTCATACATCCGCCGTACAGGTTCGCACCCTTCTGGAAAAAGAAGGCCAAGTTCCGGTGCGGATTATCGCTCCCGGAAAGGTGTACCGGCGGGATGACGACGATGCCACCCATTCGCACCAGTTTACGCAAATTGAGGGGCTTGTGGTGGACAGCGGGGTGTCCATGAGCGAATTAAACGGTGTGTTGTTGACCATTATTGAGAAAATGTTTGGCGAGGAAACCGAGATCCGTTTGCGCCCCAGCTACTTCCCGTTCACCGAACCGAGTGTCGAAGTGGACATTTATCATCCTGAAAAAGGATGGGTTGAAATTTTGGGGGCCGGCATGGTTCATCCTTATGTGCTGGAAAAAGCCGGCTACAATCCGGAACGTTATTCCGGCTTTGCGTTTGGGATCGGTGTGGAAAGGATTGCGATGTTGAAATATGACATTGACGACATTCGCCATTTCTACAACAACGATTTGCGTTTTTTGCGGCAATTTAAGAACGTCTGAAGAGGTGAATTGGAAGGATGTTAGTATCTTATGAATGGTTGTCTCAATATGTTGATCTGGAAGGAATTTCGCCGGAAGATATCGCGGAGGAGTTGAACCGGACCGGGATTGAGGTGGAAGTCATTTACACCCGGGATCCGGGCGTAAGCGGCGTGGTTGTCGGTGAAGTGTTGTCGGTGGAGCCTCATCCGGAAGCAGACCGGTTGAATATTTGCACGGTGAATGTGGGGAAAGGGCAACTGTTGCAAATTGTCTGCGGAGCCAAAAATGTGGCGGCAGGGCAACGGGTTCCGGTCGCTTTGATCGGTGCCAAACTGCCGGGCGGAGTCCATATCAAAAAAGCCAAACTGCGCGGCGTGGAATCGCACGGGATGATTTGCTCGGCCAAAGAGCTTGGATTTCCCGACAAAGTGCTGATGAAGGAGCAAACCGAAGGGATTTTTGTATTGGAACCGGATGCTCCGGTCGGAATGGATATCAAAGAATATTTGAGCATGGATGACCAAGTGATCGAATTGCAGTTGACCCCGAACCGTTCCGACTGTTTGGGAATGTGGGGAGTGGCCCATGAAGTGGCGGCGATCTTTGACCGGGAATTGCGCCTGCCGGTCATCTCCGAACAAGTTCCGGGCGAAGCAGGAACCGGGGTGGAAGTTGTCGTAGAATCTGTTGAGGACTGTCCTTTTTATGCCGCTCAAGTGGTTGGCAATCTGGAAGTGGGACCCTCCCCGCAATGGATGCAAAACCGTTTGATTTCAGCCGGGGTCCGGCCGATCAATAACATTGTCGACATCACCAACTATGTGATGTTGGAGACGGGGCAGCCTTTGCATGCTTTTGATTTTGACAAAATTGCAAGCGGCCAAATCCTGGTCCGTCGCGCCAACGATGGGGAAAAAATTGTGACATTGGACGATGTGGAGCGTGAATGTGACCCCGAAATGTTGCTGGTGACGGACGGACAAGAGCCGCTGGCGGTTGCGGGCGTGATGGGGGGAGCTTCTTCGGAAGTAACCAAGGAAACCAAAACCGTATTGCTGGAGGCTGCGTTCTTTAATCCGCTGACCGTCCGCCATACTTCCAAAAATCTGGGACTCCGGTCGGAAGCGAGCACCCGTTTCGAAAAAGGGGTGGATCCGGAACAAATTCTTCCGGCGCTTTACCGGGCGGTGCAATTGCTGCGCCAACTTTGCGGAGGGGTCGTTTCTTCGGATGCGTCTGTGCACAAGGCGGGAGATGTTGAAGAAGTGACCGTTTCTTTGCGTCATGAACGACTCGTCAATTTGCTGGGCGTGCAAATCAGTCCGGATGAAGTGATGGACATCTTCCGTCGGCTGAGATTGCCGGCTGCATTGGAAAACGATGTTTACCAGGTGCAAATTCCGACGCGGCGCCCCGATCTCATGATGGAAGTGGACTTGGTCGAAGAGGTGGCCCGATTGTACGGCTATGACCGGATCCCGACGACATTGCCCTGGGGTCAGCAATTGCCGGGCGGCCTGACAAGGGAACAAAAACTGCGCCGCGATGCACGGCATATGTTGCGGGAACTCGGGTTGAACGAAGTGGTGACCTACAGCCTGACATCGGAAGAGGCCGAGCAGGAAATCGCTTCGTTGTATGACCTTCAACTCATCCGTGTGGCCATGCCGATGAGTAAGGAACATGCGGTGCTGAGGACGAAATTGTTGCCGCAATTGATCAAAACGGCTGCATACAACGTCCACCGCGGTAATGAACGAGTTCAACTGTTTGAAGTGGGGAAAGTTTATTTGACGCAAGAAGAGACATTGACCGATTTGCCGGAAGAACGGCTGCAACTGGCCGCGCTCATTGCCGGGCCGAAAGCTGCGTCCATCTGGAAAACCCCGCAAGTGGATGCGCAGAATTTCTATGAACTGAAAGGAATTTTGGAAAGCGTCTTGGAACGGTTCGGAGTGCGGGATGCGGAGTATCAAGCGGCCGATTTGAACGGATTCCACCCGGGAAGGACCGCACTGTGCGTGGTGGAGGATGAAGTGATCGGCGTATTGGGGCAACTGCATCCGAAATTGGCCAAGCGTTATGATTTGAGTGAACCGGTTGTGCTCCAGCTGGATCTGGAAAAACTTCTTGAAAAGGATCCCGAAGTGATTTATGAACCGATTCCCCGCTATCCGGCCGTAACCCGTGACCTGGCCGTGACGGTGGATGAAAATGTGCCGGCCGGCCGGATCGAAGCAGGAATCCGGAAAGTGGCCGGAGAATTGCTTGAATCTGTTACCCTGTTTGATGTGTTTACCGGGGAGCAGATTGGGGAAGGTAAAAAAAGTGTGGCATATTCTTTGGTTTTTCGGACGAAGGACCGGACATTGACCGATGAAGAAGTTCATCAAATCCATGAGCGAATTGTCCATTATCTGACCGAGCAATTTGGTGCACAGCTCAGACAATGAGCATGGATCAACGGGGAAACCTTCACAGTGTGAAGGAGGACGGTGCAGTGAGAAATAAATTAAGTGTGGAAATCTACGGAACCCAATATCAGCTGACGGGAAAAGCAAGTCCCAGCCATATGCGTCAGGTGGCAAGCCACGTCGATGAAAAAATGCGGCAAATCGCCGACAACAACCCGCGTTTGGACGTGGCCCGCCTGGCCGTCTTGTCGGCGGTCAATATTGCGGATGATTATTTAAAACTGAAACAGGAATATGATGAGATCATGCACTTGATTGAAGACGAAGAGCCATGAGGTGAAAAACAGCATGAATGGTTTTGACATGATTGTCCTTCTTCTTCTTGCCGGTGCATTGATCCAGGGATACCAGCAGGGGCTGGTCATGCAAGTGACTTCGTTGGTCAGTTACCTTTTGTCCCTCTGGATTGCCTTTCATTTTACGGATGAGCTCGCGCCGGTGCTGAGCAACTTGTGGGATCTGCCGGATTCCGCGCAACAAGGATGGATGGCATTGTTGCCGGTGGATAAAATGATCTACTCGGCGATGGCTTTCTTCATCCTGTTGATCGGTGCACGCTGGGTATTGTCCATCTTCGCCTCCCTTTTGAATCAGGTGGCTAACTTTCCCGTTCTTCACTCCATCAATAAAGCGGGAGGGGCCATCCTCGGGCTGGCCAAGGTGATGCTGATCACGTTCATTCTGGTCAACGTGCTTGCGGTTCTCCCTTGGAGCACCGGGCAGGAAGCGGTGGAAGGATCGAAGGTGGCTCATGCGATTACCGGCTGGACGCCGGATTTGACCCGGGAACTGGATCGGTTGTTTCAAGGAAAGGCATTATAACAGATTTGGAATGCAACAGCTGTCGGGCGGGGTTCCTGACAGCTGCTTTTTTTGAAAAAAGGCATGACGGGAGGGAATGCTTTGAACAATAAACAAATCGCCGGCACCTTGCATGCATTGGCCGATTACATGGAGATCAAAGGGGAAAATGTTTTTAAAGTAAACGCCTTCCGCCGGGCGGCGCGCACGATTGAAAACAGCCGCTTTCAGATTGCGGAGGCATTGGATCGTTTGCCGGAACTTCCCGGAATCGGCAAAGGAACGGCGGAAGTGATCCGCGAAATTGTCGCCACCGGCACTTCCCGTTACCTGGAAGAATTAAAAGCCGAATTGCCCCCGGAATTGCCGTTGTTGCTAAAATTGCCCGGATTGGGGCCGAAATCCGTCCATACGTTGTATCACAAACTTTCAGTCACCAATTTGGACGGGTTGAAACAAGCGGCGGAGAAAAAACAAATTCAAACCCTGGCAGGATTCGGACCGAAAAAAGAAAAAAAGATTCTGGAAGCCATCGAACAATTTCAAAAGCGGCCCGAGCGTTTTCTGCTGCATGAAGCCATGGCCGTGGCTGCCGTCATCCGACAGCGTTTGCAAGCCATTCCCGGGGTGGAAAAGGTGGAGTTGGCCGGCAGCATCCGCCGGTTTAAGGAAACGATTAAAGACATTGATTTTGTACTGGCAACAAACCATCCCGCCGAAGTGGCGGAACAGATCGCACAATTGCCTGAAGTGACACAAGTGGTCGGGCAAGGAGAGACCAAGGTCAGTATTGTCGTGGATACCGAAGGCCTGGTGATGGGAGTCGACGTGCGCCTGGTGTCCCCGGGCCAATTTGGCAGTGCCCTCAGTCATTTCACCGGTTCGAAAGAATTTAACATCCGCATCCGTCAGCGGGCTAAACAATATGGTTGGAAAGTGAGCGAGTACGGCATTTATGATGCCGAAACCGGCCAAACGGCAAAATTTGAAAAGGAAGCCGATTTTTTTGCCCACTTGGATCTTCCTTTCATCCCGCCGGAGTTGCGCGAAGATCGGGGGGAAATGGAAAAAGCGGATCAGTCCTCGCTTCCTGCGCTCATCCGGTTGGAGGATTATCGCGGGGATTTACATGCGCACACCCTTTACAGCGACGGGGCGCACTCCATCAAAGACATGGCACTGGCTGCCAAAGCCAAAGGGTATGAATACATGGCGGTGACGGACCATTCCCGGTCCTTGAAGGTCGCCGGCGGTTTGACCGTGGATGAGGTGTATGAGCAATGGGAGGAAATCGACCGGCTGAACCGGGAGGGACTGGGAATTCAGATTTTAAAAGGGGCGGAAGTTGACATCCTGGCGGACGGAACCTTGGATTATCCGGATGATTTGCTGAAACAGATGGACCTGGTGATTGCATCGGTGCACACACAATTCCGGCAGGATGAAGCGACCATGACCCGCCGCATCATCCGGGCGATGGAAAATCCTTATGTAAATATTCTTGCTCATCCGACCGGGCGCCTGTTATTGCGGAGGGATGCTTATGCTGTGGATGTGGACCGGTTGTTTCAAGCCGCCCGGGAGACCGGCACCATTTTGGAGTTAAACGCCAATCCGCACCGCCTGGATTTAAATGACCGGTTGTTAAAGAAAGCAAAAGAAGAATACGGATTAACATTTACGATCAATACTGATGCGCATTCCACCGCGGAGTACGATTCGATCATTTACGGAATTGCCACCGCCCGCCGGGGTTGGTTGGAAAAAGAAGATGTCATCAATGCATACCCGTTGGAACGGTTGAAAGCCGTGCTTAAAAAAATTTAACGGCCGGACGTGAACCGTCAGCCGGGTTTTTTACGCCGAATGCCGGACGGAAGCGGTCCGGCTTTTTTGTTTTGCGGATGCGATCTGCATGAATTTAAACGGGACTTGGCATAATAACCAGTAAATATCAACCAGAAAAAGGGTTGTGAGCTTGTATGGTCAATCGTGTGGTTTTGAAATGGTTTGCATCTTGTTTTTTGATTGTCAGTCTCTGTTTGAGTGCATGGTTGGCTCCGGTTTTTGCGGCGGAACCACAACAGATTTCAGCGTCAACGGCTTTTGGGGACACCATTCTCAAAAAAGGTGCCAGAGGCGGCGATGTTTATGAATTGCAGGGACGTTTAAAACTTTTGGGGTTTTACACCGGAGATGTGGATGGAGTGTTCGGCCATCGGACTTATTTAGCCGTCCGGTTGTTCCAGTATGAATTCGGCTTGAAGATTGACGGTGTGGTCGGGCCGAAGACGAAATTGAAACTTTGGCAATCGACAAAGCATTGGCGGCCGGAAATGACCAATCAGAAAGGACCGGTGCTCAAGCGGGGGAACCGGGGCGGCGGTGTCTGGGAGTTGCAAGGACGTCTCAAGCATATCGGTTTTTACACCGGAAAATGGGATGGCTATTTTGGAGAAAGAACGTATCGCGCTGTCCGGTTGTTCCAATATGAATTCGGTCTGAAAGTGGATGGCGTGGCAGGACCGAAGACAATGCAAAAACTCAGGAAGGCAACCAAAAATTATGCCCCCGAAACCAAGTGGAAACAGCCGCAAAAGAGCAAACAGGTTTCCATTCCAAAAAGCAGTTACGGCTTGTCGCAAAATGATATTCAACTGTTGGCACAAGCCGTTTATGCGGAAGGACGGGGCGAATCTTACATCGGACAGGTTGCCATTGCCGCGGTGATCTTGAACCGGCTGGAAAGCAGGGAATTTCCGGATACCATCTCCGGGATCATCTTTCAACCCTTGGCATTTGAAGCGGTAGCCGACGGGCAAATCTGGATGCAACCGGATGAAACGGCCAAAAAAGCAGTCAGGGATGCTTTAAACGGTTGGGATCCGACCGGAGGCGCATTGTATTACTTCAACCCGGAACGGGCAACCTCCAAATGGATTTGGAACCGGCCGCAAATCAAAAAAATCGGCAAACATATCTTCACACACTGAGCAACCATCGGGCTGATTCGCGATTGGCCCGATGTTTTTCGTTCACGGGAAATGCTATAATAAAGAATGATTTTGAAAAGAAAGAGGAGTTGTCCGGCGTGGAGCAGTGGACGCTGAAATCGTTGGAATATGACCAAGTTAAAGAGATGGTGAAAAGCGAGGCCGCAACGGTCTTGGGAAAAGAAAAAGTCAGCCGGTTGACCCCTTCCGGTCAAAGGGATCAGGTGAAACACCGCCTGCAAGCCACACAAGAAGGCATGGACTTGATCCGGTTGAAAGGGGACCTTCCGCTGGGAGGGGTCCGGGATATCCGCGCCGCGGTCCGGCGGGCAGAAAAGAGCGGAGTCTTGACTGAATCGGAATGTCTGGACATCGCCGGTACCATTTCGGCCGGACGCCAGGTGAAGTCTTTTTTGCGGCAAGTGGATGAAGAAGAGGCGCCGCTTCCCATTCTGCGCGGTTTGACCGAGCAGGTGGAAAGTTTGGAATGGATCGAAGAAGAAATCCTGAAAAGCATCGATGAACAGGGAATCGTCAAAGACCAAGCCAGTCCCGGATTGGGGAAAATCCGGAGCCGCATCGGGGAAGCGAAAAAGCAAATTCAACAAACCTTGCAGGAAATTTTGCGCAATCCGCATTATACAAAGATGATGCAGGAAGCCATCATCACCCAGCGGTTTGACCGGTATGTCATCCCCGTCAAGCAGGAGTACCGTTCCCGGTTCCCGGGAATTGTCCATGACCAGTCCTCATCGGGGGCGACATTATTCATCGAACCGGAAGCGGTCGTGTCATGGAACAACCAGTTGCGTCAGCTCAAGTTGCAAGAGAAACAGGAAGTTGAAAAAGTATTGAAAAAGCTGACGGAGAAAATTACCCCCGAAGTGGAGAGCTTAAAAAGGAATCTGGAAGTTTTGGCCAGCCTGGATTGCATCATGGCTTGTGCCCGGTTCGGATATCGGGTGAAGGGGATTTGCCCGGAGATTTCCGAGTCGGTATTGCACCTGAAAAAAGCCCGCCATCCCTTGATCAGAGGAGAAGATGTGGTTCCCATCGAAGTTTCGATCGGAGAGGATTACCATGCCATTATTATTACGGGCCCCAACACCGGAGGAAAAACGGTGACACTGAAAACGGTCGGTTTGTTTGCTTTAATGACACAATCCGGAATTCCCGTTCCCGCTGAAGAAGACAGCATCATGCCGGTGTTTGGCGGGGTGTATGCCGATATCGGGGATGAACAGAGCATTGAACAAAATTTGAGTACCTTTTCCGGACACCTCACCAAGATTATCCGCATTTTAAAACAGGTGGATGAGAAAAGCCTCGTATTGTTCGATGAATTGGGCGCAGGAACGGATCCGACGGAAGGGGCGGCGCTGGCTATTTCCATTTTGGAATATGTGATTCAAAAAGGGTCGTTTGTCATGGCGACCACCCACTACAGTGAATTAAAACTGTTTGCCCATCATCACCCGAAAACCGTCAATGCCAGCATGGAATTTGATGTGGAGACATTGAAACCGACCTACCGCTTGTTGATCGGGGTTCCCGGCCGCAGCAACGCGTTTAACATTTCCCGCCGTTTGGGATTGCCGGAAGAAATCATTGAGCGGGCCAAAGCGCATCTGTCCAGTGATGAAAAAAGCCTGGAAGAAATGATATCTTCTTTGACCTCTGAGCAAAAGCTGGCGCGGGAAAAACACGAGGAAGCGGAAGCATTGCAGAAAGAAGCCGAAGCTTTGTATGCGGATATCCGGGAAAAATGGGAGCAGTTCGAGGAAGAAAAAGCGGCGCTCAAGGAAAAAGCACGTCGAGAGGCGCAAAGGATCATCGCCAATGCCGAGCGGGAAGCGGAAGAGGTCTTGAAGCAACTCCGTGCGTGGGCCAAAGCCCGTCCGGGGGATTTAAAAGAGCATGAATTAAGTGATGCGAAAGCCCGGCTGAAAAATGCGGTGCCGGATTGGGAATTGCCGCAAAAAACGAAGAAAAACACCGGCAAATCCGAGAAACTGACCGTGGGGGATGAAGTCCGCGTTTTATCTGTAAATCAGAACGGGACCATCACCGAGGATCTGGGCGACGGATATTATCAAGTGCAAGTCGGCTTTTTGAAGATGAAAATGCATCAGGACCAGTTGGAAAAACGTTCTTCGTCAAAACCGGCTGACGTGAAAATCAAGCCGACGGTCAACCGGATGTCTGCCCATGTGAAACCCGAATGCGATTTGCGGGGCAAACTGGTGGAAGAGGCATTGCTGGAAATCGACAATTATTTGGATAAAGCCCTGTTGGCGGGCTATAAAGAAATTCATCTCATTCACGGCAAGGGGACGGGTGCACTTCGCCAAGGAGTGCAAAAGTTTTTGCGCAGCCACCGGCATGTGAAAAGTTTTCGTCTGGGCAACCATAATGAAGGCGGATCCGGCGTGACGGTGGTGGAATTGAAGTAAAGATTGCATATGGAGGAAACCGATGAAACACTTGCCATGGATCTTGGGAACCATTTCTTTGCTTTTCTTCATAGCAGGGGTTATTTTCTTTATGTTTTATGCGTGAAAAAGAGGCTTTTCCTTAAACGGAAAAGCCTCTTTCTTTATCAATAATTGACGGCTTTGTAAGCATTGATTCTTCCGTGTTGGAAGTAAGTTCCGGTGCCGCTGATTTTATCGGCGGTATTTTCAATGGCAGCCCGGATTTCTGAGTTACTGCGGCCTTGGCTGGCCAACAAAGCGGCAAGTCCTGCCACATGTGGCGTGGCCATGGAGGTTCCGCTCAACGTTGCGTAACTGCTGTTGATGTAGGTGGAGTAGATGTTGGAGCCCGGAGCGGCTACATCCACCCAGCTTCCGTAGTTGGAGAAGTAAGACAGGCTGTCATTGGAATCGGTGGAAGCGACAGCAATGGCTTGTGAGTAATAAGCCGGATAGTTGGGCGTGGAGCTGCTGCTGTTTCCTGCAGCGGCAACCACGACGGCTCCGCTGTTCCAAGCTTGTTGGACAGCGCTTTGCAAGGCCGAGCTTCCGGATGTGCCACCCAAGCTCAAGCTGATGACGTCTGCCCCGTTTTGGGCGGCATAAGCGATTCCGTTGGCAACGGCTGCCATGGTTCCGCTTCCGCTGTTATCCAGCACACGGACCGGCATGATGGAAGCGTTGGGAGCCATTCCGGCAATTCCCCTGCCGTTGTTGGTCACAGCAGCGGCAATTCCGGCACAGTGGGTTCCATGTCCGTTCCCGTCTTGGGGATTGCTGTCGTTATCGACAAAGTCATACCCTTGGACGATTTTCCCTTGCAAATCCGGGTGATTGGTTTGAACCCCGGTGTCCACGATGGCAATCACCGTGCTGCTGCTGCTACGGGTGACATCCCAAGCTTGGGGGGCTTGGACTTTTTGCGGTCCCCATTGCTGGCTGGAAAGGTCATTGGGTGTCCACATGATGTGAACGTAATGGTTGGGTTCAACATATTCCACATTGGGATTGTTTTTGTATTTTTCGATCATTTTTTCAACCGAACCATCAAACTTAACCACTTCGAAACCCAAATATTTGGATTTTTCGATCGATTTGGCCCCGTATTGAGCGTGAATCGATTGGGTGGATTGGGCGGAGATGCCGTCTTTAAACTTCACAATCAACTCACCCGGCACATAGTCATCGGTGGAGGCAGGGCTGGCAAACATGGTCCCGGGCACTGCAAGAAGGACAACCAATAACAGTGCCGTGGCAATACTCAGGAAACGTTTCATATTTTCCCCTCCTGTTTCTGATGAGATCCCCTTATCTGATTTTTCAGCAAAACAACAAAACAAAAAGATATGTGTGTGGCAACCCTCCTTTTTATTTAATCCATAAATATTTTTCTACAAAAAAGTAATATATCCTTCTTTAATTTTTAACAATTTGAAATTAAAAAAATAAGGAGCTGATTCTTATCGTATCATCAGCTCCTGAAACGGGTTGTCGGTTCACGGCTTCCCTCCGGGTTGATTGGTTACCGCTTCTTCGTAATCTTCCGCAAACTGTTGCATCTCTTTTTGCAATTGATGTAGATAAGCCATGGTATCCCGTTGTCTTACCGGATCCGTTCCCGTTTGGGAAAGCAGATGTTCAGCCCGTTGGTAACTGGATGCCAATAAGTGATAATAAGTTTTTTTGGGTGAAATGTTTTTGATGACGGATGAATTCATTGAAACCTTCTCCTTGCCGTAAAATTTCCGACATTCATATCATACCAGATTTGGAAATGAACCACTAATTTCCTGGGAAATTACAAAATGAAACCGTTCAGTGTGTTTATGCTTGCAGGTTTTGCTTGCACCTTTGGCACTGCCGTCATATGATGGTATATAGTGATTCTGGAACAGAAAAATAAAAGAGTGAGTGTGCATGATAATCGGATACCGAACCATTAAAACGGCGATTGGCATTGCGCTGTCCATTTCCATTGCGCAATGGATGGGACTGCAATATTATACGGCAGCCGGCATCATTACAATGATTTGCATCAAAACGACAAAGAAGCAATCTTATCAAACGGCATGGGAACGTTTTTTCGGCTCTCTGGCAGGATTGGGGATTTCAGCCGTCTTTTTTGAATGGATTGGTTATCATACTTGGACGTTGACCTTGTTGTTGCTCGTGTTGATTCCGATGAGTGTTTATTTAAACCTCAAAGACGGGATTGTATCCAGTGCGGTGGTCATCATGCATCTTTATGTGCTGAAAGATGTCAATGGAAAGATCATCGTCAATGAAATCTTGTTATTGGTGATCGGAATCGGCATGGCGGTTCTGCTCAATGCATACATTCCCAGTGCGGAAAAAGAGCTGAAAGCGTACCGGCGCAAAATTGAAGAGAATTTTAAGATTATCTTGCGGGAATTTGCCGCTTATCTCCGTGAACCTGAGCGGTATTGGGACGGAAAACAAATCACGGAGACGGCGCAATGGTTAAAGGAAGCCAAAGAGTTGGCTGTCCGGGATATTGAAAATCAATTCAACGAATCAGCCCTTGATTATTACCAGTATTTCGAAATGAGGGAGCGGCAGTTTGAAGTATTGGAACGGATTGCGCTGACCGTTTCCACTTTAAACTACAGCAGTGAACAGGGGCAAATGATTGCCGGGTTTTTGGAGGATGTGGCAGATGCCATTCATTACGGCAATTCCTCGCAAGTGTTTTTGAACCGGTTGGAAGAGATCAGGGAAAGTTTTCACAACTCCCCTTTGCCTACGACAAAAGAAGAATTTGAAACGCATGCCGCTTATCTGTATTTTATTAATGAAATGCGCCGCTTCTTGATGATTAAGAAGAAATTATGGAAGAAAAAAGGAGAGAAACAACAAAAAGAAAAAAGGCCTTTTCGCCTGTTCCCGGCGGTCCGGTGGAGAAAAGATTCACAAGGCTAGCGTCTGCGGGGACGGATATTGATCCGGACGTGGCGGGGTTTGACAGCCGGGGGTTGCGGTTTTTGCTCTTCCTCTTCTTCCCGGTCCTCAAAAAAATGTGACATAAACAACCATTCAGGCTGAATCATTCCCATGGCCACCTGGGTGTAGGGAAGATATTTCGGCCAGGTATCGGACGGCTTTTTTTCCACGGGGGCAACCCCTCCCTGGGTTCTGTCCCTTTAAAATGATTCATCTATCGTAACCTATGTGAGCCGAAAGGGGATTTATGATAAAAAATAAAAAAAGACGGGAGATTTTTTCTCCCGTCTTTTTTATTTCAATGTGCGATCCCAGCGTAGCCATTTGGGATAATGGTTTTTCAACAAATTGCCGGAAACTTTTCCCCAGCCGATCGGATATCCGTCCACCGTGACCAGTGTCCAGCCTTTGGCCAGATCGCTCGGCAAAGTTTCTCCTTGCAAATACAGAAGAAGGTCGGGATCATCCGTCTGAAAATCACAGGTTTGTTTCACCTGTTCCGGAAGGCTGGAAAGTGCCAAGGCGTGGGAAGGTACAAAATGGCTGCGTTTGGCCTGCCCAAGGTATCTGCCGGGCCTTTCCACCCGCAATCCTTTTAACGAGGGGAGATCCGGGTGCACTTGATAAAGATGATCGCCGTACATGGTGAAAGTCCCTTCCAAAAGGTCCGTTTGGTTGTAAGTTTCCTGAATGAAGGACTTCCACACTTTTGCGGCCGGTTGTGGAACGGGCGGGAATTTGCCGGGCCGGGTTTTCCGGGTTTCCTGTTCTTCTTTTTTTTCCATAAGCACAACGAAGTGGCCCTCTCCTTTCAAGTGATGAGGCCAAAGCCGGCACGCTTGATTTAATGCGGGAACCCGGTTTCCCGCCCATTCGGGATGTGCCGGCTGATAATGGGGAGCCGCTTGGATCGATTTGATTTCAAAGCCGGGATGATTTTTCAGGAAGGCCGCGATGACTTGTTCATTCTCCGTCGGGTTGAACGTACAAGTCGAATAGACCAAACGGCCGCCCGGACGCAACATCGGGGCAGCAGCCGTGAGTATTTCATATTGCAATTCCGCGCATTTCTCAACCGCTTTCAGGCTCCAGCGGGTGGCGGTTTCCGGATCTTTCCGGAACATGCCTTCTCCCGAACAGGGGGCATCAATCAAAATGCCGTCGAAATATTGGGGGAAGCGGGCCGCCAGATGGGCCGGGGTTTCATTCAGGACGATGGCATTGGTGACTCCGCAGCGTTCCAGGTTTTCCACCAAGGCTTTGATCCGTTTGCCGTCAATTTCATTGGCAACCAGGACCCCTTTTCCTTGCATTTGCGAGGCCAGCTGTGTGGTTTTTCCTCCCGGAGCGGCGCACAAGTCCAAAATTTTTTCTCCCGGCTTGGCGGAAAGGGCTTCTGCCGGAGCCATCGCGCTGGCATCCTGAATGTAGTATAAACCGGCTGCATGGTAAACGTGTTTTCCCGGACGGTCCCGTTCATGGTCATAATAAAAAGCCGGCGGGCACCATGGAACCGGTTCCAGCCGGAAAGGAACTTTTTCCGGGAAGGAGAGGTGTCCGGTTTTCAACGTGTTGACGCGTAAACTGCGAACCGGAGCCGATTCATAAGTTTTGAGGAATGCCGGATATTCATCGCCCAATAAGGATTTCATCAGTTCCAAGAAGTCTTGCGGAAGAGATTGCACAGTATTTCCTCCTTAAAAATAAGCTCCATCCAAAAAATCAGGCACTATTATACCACAGATGAAAAATCCGGTGATGAAAATAGCATCCCCCGGTAAAGGAAACTCATTCTTCCTGAAAGGGGGATGCCGGCGGTGAAGCAAATTGCATTTACACTTCCATGACTTCCAGATCCCGTAACCGGAGTTGTTGCAATTCACCCAGCATTTTTATGTATTTTTCTTTTTCTCCTAATTTTTTCCAGTATTCGGATAAATTGAGCAAGGCCTTTTCCATGAGCCGGGGATAGTTGCAGGAACTGGCGATGTTTAAGGCTTCTTCGTAAGGATCAACGGCTTTCGGGTATTGTCCGTTTTCAAAGTAATAATCGCCCAAAGCCATCAACGATTCACAGTAACGGTGGGAATCATTATATTTTTTTCCGCGTTCCACGGCTGTGGACAAGCTGAGGTATGCTTCGCGGTTTTTGTTCATCTTGCTGTATAATTTCCCGAGCCGGGTCAAGGTTGACACAAGTAAAACTTTTTTGTCTTTCAGCTTGTTTTCCAAGCGGAGAGCCAGTTGATAACAATTTTCGGCGGTCTGGTAGTCATTGGCGTTTTGCAGGATGTTTCCCCATACGGTCAACAATTCGACCGCCTGTTCATGCGCGCCGTTTGTACGCGCGATATGTAATCCTTCCCGGGCGTATTTTAAGGCTTCATCATATTTTTTCTTTTTATTTAACAAAGCGGCTTTTAATTCATACATATGGAGTTTGACTCTCAGGCTGTTGATTTGTCCGATCCTTGCCCACAAGTCATTCAGTATTTGCAAAGCTTCATCGGTGCGGTACAGTTTTTCCAGATAAGTGGCTTTGGCAATCATTAAATAGTCATAAAGATCGGAAGGATTTTCTCCCGGTTGAAAGGCGTTCAGTCCTTGTTCGTTATAATCCAGCGCTTGATCCAAATGATCCCGGCGGTAATAAATTTGTCCCAGTTCATAAAAGCAAGCCGATCTAATATTGGGATCGGAGGCGTGATTTTTCTTTTCAATGGCATGGATGGATTGGAGAAAAAAATGTTCCGCTTTATTTAATTTATTTTTCTTCACATAGCACAGGCCTTTTAAATAATAGATCTTGTCTAAATAATAATCTTTTCCTTTGGATTGTAATTTGCGGAGCTGTTCCAAAGCCGCATCGCAATCCAATCGAATGCAGGTTTCAATTAAAAACAGCAAGTTTTCCGTTTTGTTGCGCTCGCCGTTTTCCTGACGAATCAGGGAAGGGAGTTGGGAAACGTCAAATCCGAGTTTTTGGCAATAATAAAGCCGGTTTTGCGGTTTGACGGTGGGAACGCCGCGCTCAATGCTGGAGATGGTGGCAAATGAAATTTGATCATCCTCCAAATCCACCAGTCTGAGCCCCCGCTTTTTACGGACTTTTCGCAAAGCTTCTCCCAAAACTTTTAAATCAAGTTCGTTCAAAAAGATCACCTCTTTGCCTCTATCATATTTTGAAATATCATATTTGTCTATATATTTTCTTCGCGAGAGTATAAATTTTTAAGGTTTAATCAATGGCTTTTTTAAACGATGGAGGAGTTCATGCGGTTTTTGCGGGGTGGCCATCATTTAAAAATCATGGAACTTTAATGAAATAAACGATGTTGTAACGAGTCCGGGCTTCTTGCGTGATGTGCCTGGCGAAACCGCCTGTCACCCGGACAGATGAAAGCCTTGCAAGATGGAATCTTTGGTTTCCGCGCTCAGAAGGTAATGTCCGACTTCCTTTTCGTAGATCCACTGATAAGCTGAATGAGCTTCACTTAATCGGATGCGGGACGGATCATCGTGCATCTCAACCGGATATACGATTTCCACTGTATGCCGTTTCCCGTTGGCTGAGACATAAGAGAATGTTTTATAAGGTTTTTTCACTTCAATATGTAAATTCACTTCTTCGCGAAATTCCCGTTTTAAAGCTTGTACGGGATCTTCGCCAAAATCAACCTTGCCGCCGGGCAATTCATAGAAGCCGGTCAAAAAAGTTTCCTGCAAAGATCTTTGAATAATGAGCGTTTTTTCTTGATGATAAACAAAGCCGGTGCAGACAATGTTTTGAACCATTTCTTTTCCCTCCGTTTCGGTTGTTTTCGATCCGGAATCAAGTCGTCCGGACTAAAAATCTTTTGATTCCGCCGGGGTCTAACCTGTCCGGAGCCGGGCAATAATGGAGACAGGATGCAGGCAAATGTAAAGGTGGATGCCGGATGAGTGAGCTCAAAACCCAGTGGTGGGAGCATGCAACGCTTCATAAGGATTTGGAACGAAACACCGAAATGCTCAATGAGATATTGGGAGTCGGCCAAAGTTTTGATATGATTTGCCGCCCGATGACTTATGGAAAGAAAGCATGCACCTTCTATTTTGTGGACGGTTTTGTGAAGGACGAAATCATGAATTACATCATGGACCGTCTCGCCGATTTGAGGGCGGAAGATTTGAAAACTGATGCTTTGCAACGGCTGTTGAAGAGGGAAATAGCGTATGTGGAAGCGGAATTGACCGATCAGGTGAAAAAAATTGTCACTTCGGTGTTGTCCGGTGCCGCCGCCATGTTGATGGAAGGCGAATCGTCCGCCATTATCATTGATGCCCGGACTTATCCGGCACGCGGTCCTGAGGAGCCGGACATTGAGAGAGTGGTCAGGGGAGCCAGAGACGGGTTTGTCGAAACGCTGGTTTTTAACACGGCTTTGACACGCCGGCATGTACGGGATCCCGGATTGCGGATGGAACACATGCAAGTCGGGCGCCGGTCAAAAACCGATGTCTGCCTTTCCTATGTGGAAGATTTGGCGGATCCCCGTGTTGTGAATGAGTTGCGGGAGGCGATTCAAAAGATTGATACGGACAGTTTGCACATGGCGGAAAAAACATTGGAAGAGCATTTGTTTAAACGTTATTGGAATCCTTATCCGATGGTGCGCTTTACCGAGCGCCCCGATGTGGCGGCGGTTCACCTGATGGAAGGGCATGTGCTGATCTATGTGGATACATCCCCCAGTGTGATGATCACCCCGTCCACATTTTTTCATCATCTGCAACATGCAGAGGAGTACCGCCAACAACCGGTGGTCGGTGCATTTTTACGCTTGATCCGGTTTCTGGCGATGGGCATTTCAATTTTTTTGCTGCCGCTGTGGTATTTGCTTTCCACGCGTCCCGAACATCTTCCTTCTTTTCTTCAATTTCTTGCCGTGCAAAACACCGCGGACGTTCCGCTGTTTGTTCAAATTCTCATTGCGGAAACCGGGGTGGAAATTTTGCGGATGGCTTCCATTCACACCCCTTCTCCCTTGGCGACGGCGATGGGATTGATTGCCGGCGTCTTATTGGGGGAGATCGGAATCAAAATCGGATGGTTCATTCCGGAAGTGGTTTTGTATGTGGCATTGGCAGTGATCGGAACGTTTGCGTCCCCCAGCTATGAGATGGGGATGGCAAACAAAATGGTCCGCTTCGGTTTGTTGGTCGCAGCGGCACTCTTTGGCTGGGCCGGATTTATCATTGCCTGTATCGCCTGGGTTGTCTGGTTGGCACGGATTGAAGTATTGGTGACTCCTTATTTATGGCCGTTGATTCCGTTTAACGGAAAAGCTTTGCTGGATGTTTTGATCCGGACGCCCATGCCCAACAAAACCAAAAGGCCCAGCGGCATCTCGCCGCAAGATCCGGATCGGCAGGCAAAGCCGGAAACGTGACGGGGATTTTGCTCAAACAAAGAGAAATTTTGCAAGGCAAGGGGATGCCTTGCTTTTTTTATGGCAAAAAAACACACGGATATCGAATATTTCCAAAAAACAAATCTTTAAAAATAACGTGAAATTAGATAAAATAACTTTTAGTTAATTATTTTTTATTATAAAAA